>JBGOYO010000015.1:0-16031 GCA_041479715.1 Anaerolineae bacterium | reverse complement strand
GCCACATTACCGGCCATGTCCAGCGTCCCGTAGGGGCTTGCACCCGTTGGATAGCTACCCACCTGGGTGGTGTCATTCATACAAGCCTCCCCGATCGAGCTATTATAGCCGTTTGCCATAGTACAGTCTGGGTGCTGGTCACCCCACGGATATAGGCGCGTATCGTTGATCCCACGGGCAGTTTTTTCCCACTCTGCTTCCGTGGGTAAACGCTTACCCGACCACAGGCAGTAGTTCATTGCCCCGTCCCATGTGGTATAAAGCACTGGGTAGTCGGTGAACGCAGGGTTATCATAATAGGAAACATTCGTGGCAGACGAATAGTTTGAAGGGGGAGCACATCCTCCTCCCGCCACGCATTCTGCGTACTGGCCGTTGCTCACTTCGTATATGTCAATATAATAGTCGTCTAAGTAGATATAATGCAAGTACTCATTATCTGGATTACAATTTCCAGGTGCCTCGTAACAACCCATCATGAACTCGCCGGCAGCGACGTATGCCATGTCCGCGGGAGGTTTATTCCTCACCAACGGTAGATAATAGGCATGAAATTGGATGAGATCCTGCTGCGTGGCTTGCGCCCAACCTGCCGTTGGAAGCAGCAATGAAAAAACGAGAATAATCATAAACCAATGACCAAATTGTGCATTCATCCTGGTTTTACCTCCCTATCGATACATGGAATTGAAAAAAAAAGACCATTGATAAGCTTGAGTATATAGCTTACATCTACGGCATCGGGACGGCTCCCAGCTGCTGGGGCATCCCGAACATCAAAATTCACCCAATTGTCGGCGCATCCCCATGCCGGTTCAGCTGATGCCTCACCGCATATCAAACCAGGATGGTATGGTCTAACTGCTTCAAATATGAATCCGGCTGCGGTGGCGGTAGGTTCCGCCGTGGCTGGCCAGGTCGAGCAGGAAGGCACCCCCCAGCACAAGCCATTCGTATCCCGTAATGCCTCCCGGGTACAGAAACAGATAAGCCAGGGTTGTCCAGGGGATGAAAATGCCACCCAGTACCGTCCAGATCAAGGCAGGTATTGACGGCAGAACCCAATTTTTATAAGGTAGATTATGGGATTGTGGGTTCGCAAACCACCAGACCACAATTCCGACCCGCGGAAAAAGTACCAAAATCAGCGTTGTGATACAGCACATAGTCCCTCCTTAGACAAGCACTGGGTTTAACCTGACTATATATATTCTAGTGCTTTATCGGTACATTTTCAAGGGTCGCCAGCTGTAATGCCAACAAGCCCATGAGGAAGGTTATCCTGCCTCGAGCAAAAAAACCAAAACACCCCAGCCACGATCAGCCCCGACTCGATTCAAGGACCAGTGCTTAAATCAAAACACCGCCCGGAACTGGTCATCTTTCAATCACCTGTCCCGGGCGTTATTCGGTTTACAATAAAATTGCGTTAGCCTTACATCTGCGGCATGGGGACGACTCCCAGCTGCTGCATCATCCCCAGGGCATCAAAATTCACCCAGTTGTCTGTGGCTTTCCCATCCACAACTCGAAAAATTCCGGTGGCGCTGATATGGATCGTTTTCCCGGTCGGGGCAATCCCCATCATCACCGCGGTGTGTTTGCCGGTGATCGCAAAACGCATGGCCACCTTATCTCCTTCGGCAACCGCATCTTCGATGGTCACCTTGACCTCCGAGAAACCGCTCCACAGATCGACCAGCTGCTTGGCGCCTTCGAGCCCTTTCATCGGGGGCAACGAAGGGTCATGATTGACCCAATTCGCGGCGAAGTATTTATCGAGATTTTTGGTATCGTTATTTTCGATTATTAGTAACATGTTACGGACTACAGACTTATTGCTTTCAGTGCTCATTCTTTTTCCACCTCTAATGGTTTGAATTTTATATTCCCCTTAATTCATCCATTATATCATAATTAGGCGTTTGAAAAAGTGATATACTGGTTTTTCCGCTTATTAATTGATCATGAACCCACTGTCATGAAATTCGTCTCCCAGATCAACACTCGACGTTCAACACGGCTGCAAAGCTACGATTATGCCCAATCATCTCCACGGTATGGTGTGGATCAATAACGAAACCTTCATCGTAGGGGCGGACGGCGTCCGCCCGAATAACGTTGCTTCCATACGGCGGAAACCGAGGACGTTGTCATCGTTTGTGGCAGGATTCAAATCAGCGGTCACTGCCCGAGCCGGTTGTGAATTACATATGTCCGGAATATGGCCGCGAAATTATGATGATCATATCATTTGGGATGACCAGGGTTATATGAACATCTGGGAATATATCCATACCAATCCCCAGAAATGGCTGGAAGACCAAATGCACCCATACGTAATGCTAAATCCAGTCGATAAACCCACTTAGCGGTATTTCCAATGACCACCCAAACCAAACCGACCGCCACAAGCGTTCTCAAGAATTACAACTTCAGGTGTCTGTGGATCGGCCAGGGTACTTCCCTGTTAGGCGACCAGTTCTTCATGATCGCCCTGCCCTGGCTCGTCCTGAAATTGACCAATGACCCCCTCACCTTGGGGATCATCCTGGCTCTCGTTGGTATTCCCCGCGCCATTTTCATGCTGGTTGGAGGTGTTGCGTCAGACCGGTTTTCCCCACGCCTGATCATGCTGGTATCGGATGTGTTGCGCCTGCTGCTCACCACGCTGCTTGCCATCATGATTTTCACCAGCTGGCTTCATCTGTGGATGCTCTATGTTATGGCGCTGCTGTTCGGCATCATCAGCGGTTTCTTCCTGCCAGCTTCCGGGTCCATGATGCCGCTGCTGGTCAAACCTGAAGAGCTCACCATCAGCAACTCCATCTACCAGGGTACTGCCTATCTTTCCGCCTTTCTCGGTCCGGTGCTGGCTGGAGGCCTGATCGCCCTGTTTGCACGCGGTGATACCGCCCATGGAAGCACTAGTTTTGCTGGGATTGCCTTTGCCCTGGCATTCGATGCTCTCACCTTCCAGGTATCGGTGATAACCCTACTCCTGATGAAGTGGCATTCTGCCATAAAACCGCAGCCGAAAACAGCCAGTAACATCCTGCTTTCCATAAAAGAGGGGATCGCTTACCTGTGGCGCAATGACCTGTTGCGGACCATGTTCATTTTGATGGTGGCGGCGAATTTCCTGTTCGCCGGTCCGCTTATCGTTGGCATGCCTGTAATCTCGAATACGCGCCTCTCCGGTGCTGCTTCTTTCGGCATCATCATGGGTGCTTATGGAGGCGGAAACTTGTTGGGAATCGTGCTATCCAGCACGCTGGCACAGATTTTGAGCAAGCGTATGGGCACGTTCATGGTTGGCGTTTTTGTGATTTTCGGCATAGGATTAGCTTTGATGGGCTTGATCAGCTCGACCATCTTTGCATTTGCGATCCTGCTGGTCATAGGTACCTGCAATGGGGTCCTGGCGATCACACTGATCACCGCCCTGCAGAGAAAAACACCCAAGGAAATGCTCGGGAGAGTGATGAGCCTGGTGACTTTGGCCGGTGTCGGCTTGCAGCCCATCTCTCAAGCGCTGACCGGGGCAATCATTAAGCTCAGCCTGAATGGGTTATTCTATGGTGCTGGAATTCTAATGGCGCTGGTAGCCGTGTGGCTGGCATTCCAACCAGTAATTCACCGGTTCGATGAGGTGCTTGCCGTTGGGTCTTAAGTCCACCCATCCTCTTCGCAGGCGTCAAAGAGGTCTTGGCGGAATGCACATCATATCTTTTATAATTTAAACCCTTTGTGGTCACCTGCACGTTCTTTGTGCGGTCCTTTGCTTGCCCCCCACTGCACTTGGAGGGGGTGTTATTCTTTATTTCCCCTCTACCTTCCTTAGCACCTTCAGGATCTCTTCCCCATACTGTTCCCGCCGCCATGGCACGTCAGCCAGGCAGTCGGTGAGAGACTGCATATTCTGGGGGTTCTTGTTCGCCAATGCGTGCAGTAAATCGCGCGGCAGGATGATGTCTGACTCGACCTCTAGCTCCCTGGCTTTCAGTTTACGCCACTGTTTCAACCCTTCCACGCGCGCCAAAAACCGGTCGTCTGGTCTTACGTTGTGCGGCCGGTGGATCGGGCTGGCCTGCAGCCCACGCTGGACGGCCTGCAGGAGGGCCTTCCCATGCCGGTCAAGCTGGTGCTGGGTCATCCCGGGCAGCACCTTCAGCTCATCCAGGCTGGTCGGCAAAGCGCCGGCAATGGCGTTCAGGGTATGGTCGCTGATCACCTTGAACAGGGGACGGTTTATCTGCCGCGCCACCTCATCCCGGTAGATACACACTTCCTGGAGCACCGCTACCTGCTGTGGAGACAGTTTATGCACCCCGGTCACCCGCCAGCACGCCGTCTTGCCGTTGTCAGCGGTGGCTTCAACCTGGCACACACGTTTGAAATCCTCTTGAGCCAGCGCTGTCAGGCCCCTCTCTTCGAGCTGACGTTCTAACCGCCCACCAATCTCAATCAGATAATGCGTGTCCTGGCGGGCATAGTCCAGCAGGTAGTCCGGTAGGGGTCTCTGCCCCCAATTGGCGCGCTGGTTGCGTTTATCCACCTGGAGATTGAACTCCGCTTCGAGGATCGAGCCTAACCCCACTTCCTTGCGTCCCAGGATGCGCGCCGCCAGCATGGTATCGAACAGGTTAGTAAAACTGAAGGAGAAATCACGTTTCAGGCACAGCAGGTCGTATTCAGCTGCGTGAAATACTTTTTGGATCTTTTCGTCGGCAAAGATTGGCCCGAGCGCGGATAGGTCTGCCAGTGCCAGGGGGTCCACCAGGTAATCCGCCTCAGGCGTTGAAAACTGGATCAGGCATACCTGCTCACGGTACGCAAACAGGCTGTTGGATTCGGTATCGACTGCGAGGATCGGCTGGTGTGAAAGGATCTGTACCAGCTTTTTCAACCCACCCGGTCTCGTGATGGGTTGGCTGGATTCAAACTCAGGCATTCGCTTATTATAGCCCAATATCTTTCGTGCCTACCCCCGCTCACACCTTCGTCTTCTCCATCACCAGTGCCGATTCACCGTCGCTATAATACTTGGTCCACTCGCCAACCCTGGTGTAGCCGAACCTTTCATACAGCCTGATCGCCACATCATTCGATGGTCTGACACACAACCGGATCCTGTTCACCGGGATCTGGGCTTCACACGCCTGCAGCAGGGCTGCCCCGATCCCTCTCCCTCTGAACTCGGGCAGCACCGCCAGGGTGGCGATCCATGAAATACCTTCCATCCTTTTCACGTCCCCGGCGATGAACCCGATCATCTGTTTTTCGCTCACCGCTTTCAAGCGGATCACCCCGCCGAACGTCAACACACTGACCAAATCCAACAGCGGCCAGGCATCCTTGGGGAAGCAGACTTGTTCCACGTGGCGCAGTGCACCCAGGTCACGCAGGTTGGCTGGCTCGATCGCCACACCCGCTTCGGATTGGGCATGCAGGATATTATTCATAAGCGTACAGTATAACGCTATCTTATATGTAATTAAAAGACGCGCAATACGGAATGCGCAAAACGCGCATTCCGTATTGCGATAGGTTTTTTAGTCAGCTCTACTTTTGCTCGGTCTTCTGGTCGCCTTTCATGAAGTTCGAGATCATGCTGGTGAATTCAAGCGGGAAGATGAACTTGGTGGAAGCCCCTGCGCCGATGGATTTAAGCGCTTCGAAGTACTGCAAAGTCATCGTCTTTTGGTCCACGGTTTGGGCTACGGAGAAGATCTTATCCAGGGCCAGCGAGAAACCTTCTGCTCGCAGGATCTGTGCCTGGCGCTCGCCTTCTGCCACCAGGATGTTGCTCTGCTTCTGACCTTCCGCCCGCAGGATGTTACTCTGCTTCTCACCATCTGCCACGTTAATGGCTGCCTCGCGCGTACCGGTGGATTCGGTCACCACAGCACGGCGGATCCGTTCAGCCGACATCTGGCGGTTCATTGCATCCTGTACGTCGCGCGGCGGGATGATCTCGCGGATTTCTACGTTGGTCACCTTGACACCCCAGCGCTCCGTCACTTCGTCCAGGCGGGTGCGCAGCATATTGTTGATATGCTCACGTTCCGAGAGCACCTCATCGAGCATGATCCCACCGATGACAGCACGTAAGGTGGTAGTCGCCATCCCTAACGCCGCCGCTTCGAAGTTTCCGACCTGTACGATACTATCTGTGGGGTTTAAAACCTTGTAAAACCACAGGAAATCGATGCTGATCGGGGCGTTATCCTTGGTAATTGAAGTTTGGTGTGGAACCTCACGCACTTGCTCACGCAAGTCCACCGCGACGGGACGATCAACGATTGGGATCAGGAAGACAATACCCGGACCCTTGGCGCCAATGCAGCGTCCCAGGCGAAAGACGACCAGGCGGACATACTCCGGTGCAACCCGGATGGCGCTGGCAAGAAGTATGATCGCCAAGACGATGACACCTCCGACCAAGCACAAGACAACGATCGAAGTAGTTCCCATAATTTACCTCCTCACAGAATGCGAAATTTTGATTAAATATGGTTTATTGATCTTTAGATGGGACAGGTTCCACCTCAAGGATAAAACCATCACGTTTAACCACACGAACTTTGCTGCCTTCATATATCTGGATTGGGCTGCGTGCGCTCCATAATTCCGATCCGATTTGCACTGATCCCTCATCATGGATATCGGTCTTGGCTTCACCGGTTTCGCCGATAATCTTTGCCAGGTCGTGGCGCGGCCTTAATTTTTCAGACTCTAGCACCTTGGTTGCGGCAAACCAGATGAAACCGCTGGCCATGGCAGAGACGATGATGGCGAGAAAAATATTCACCCCCGGCTGGTACCAGGTTGCACCCTGGAACATGTATGCCGATCCGATCACGAAGGCGATCAAAGCGATGATCAAGAAGGCGATATTGCGCGACCGGCGAACTGCGAAGATGAATGGGATGACCCCCAGCACCAAAACCACCAATGCCCACACATTGATCGACAGCTGGGTCATCTCCCAACCCGCCAGCAACAGGACAAATAAAGCGCTGACCTCCAGGATGCCCGTTCCCGGAGCGAAAAGCGCCATAATTGTCAGCACTACCCCCACCACTAAAATCAAATACGCAATATTAGGATTGATCAATATTTCCATAATCATGCCCTCCGGAAGCGATTTGATTATACATCAGATTGATTTATCGCTTCTTCCATACTATTATCCATCGAATCTCACATCTCACACTGAGAGAATCATAGGATTTGGTATGATTAAGACATGCACTTATTCTCAATTCTGCTCGCAGTGGGTGCTTTGGCAGGGCTCGTGCTGCTGAGCTGGCGGGCACCTCAAAAAGAGCGCATGCGCTATGTAGATGCCGGCGTGGTGACCCTCGTTGGTGCCCTGGTAGGTGGTCGGGCGTTCAGCGTCGCCGTGAATTTAAAATACTATTCCACCCACCCGGGCGAGATACTACAGGTGTGGATGGGAGGCCTTTCCGGCATCGGAGCCCTGGTCGGCGGTGTGCTGGCGATTCTTATCCTCGCCATCTTGTGGAGGCTCACCCTGGGCCCATTTGCAGATGCGCTCCTGCCACTCGCCGGCACCCTGGCCATCGCCGCCTGGATGGGATGCTGGCTGGATGCCTGCAGTTATGGATTCACTTCCAACGCCTGGTGGGCTCTGCCTTCCGGTGACGAGTGGGGGATGATTGCCAACCGGATCCCGGTGCAGCTGATGGGTGCAATGGCGACCCTGATCGTCATTTGGCTGCTGGATTGGAGCGGACGGCGTCTGCCTATACGCGGCTCGGGCGCAGCTATGGGTCTGTTCGGGATGTCTGCCGTGCTATTTGGTCTCTCATACCTGCGCGCCGATCCAACCCCGATCTGGAACGGCTTGCGCCTGGATGCCTGGGGAGCACTCGGATTGATGGCATTCTCTGCATTATTACTGGTGGTATTATTACTCTATTGGATATTCAGGAAAAAATAAACTCTGTATTTTCCCCGGTAGAACATTGAGCACTGGGGAGGTGAATATGAAAGTCACAATCGCACTGGCGCAGATCGCTACAAAACTCGGGGATGTAAACGCCAATCTTGAAAAACACCTCGAGCTGACCCGCCAGGCAGTGTCTTCAGGGGTAGACTTGATCGTCTTCCCCGAGTTATCTCTGACCGGTTATTGCCTGCAGGACCTGGTTCCAACGGTAGCGCATGAAGCCTCGGCGGACGACCCGGTCTTTAAGCCCCTGTTAGAGGCCAGCCAGAAGCTGGATATGGTGGTCGGTTTCGTCGACTCGGATTCCCGCCACCGCTTTTTCATCGCCGCTGCCTACCTATCAGGTGGGAAAGTGATGCACGTCCATCACAAAACCTATTTACCCACCTACGGGTTATTCGATGAAGGCCGGTTCTTCGCCTGGGGTGATTCAGTCCGCGCCTTTGATACTCGCTTTGGACGGATGGGGATATTGATCTGCGAGGATTTCTGGCATGCCTCACCGCCCTACCTGCTGTGGTTGGATGGCGCCGATATCTTCCTGTTCACGTCCGCCTCCCCCGGTCGAGGCCTTAGCAGTCAACCTCTGCTTGACTCAGCCCGTTGGGTGGAGGATATCAACCGCGCATACGCCGGTCTATTCACCTCGTTCGTGGTGCATGCCAACCGGGCAGGATATGAGGATGGGTTGAATTTCTGGGGAGGCTCCACCATTTATGACCCGAATGGTTCCCTCGTTTTACAGTGCCCCTATCACACCGAAGCGCTGCAGATCTCGGAAATAGACCTGAACCAGCTGCACCGCACGCGTGCCCGCTTACCAGTACTGCGCGATGAGCGTACTGCCCTCACATTGCGCGAGATGCAGCGCATTCTGGGAAAGGACCAGGTCTAGCCAGCAGCTAATCCTGCTGGCTTGAAGATGTATAATTAGACGATTTATTTGACCATTTGCTTGAATGACTGAGGGTTATGGAACATCAACAGGTTGACCTTACAATTAATACCGAGCTCGCCCGCCAGGTGTTGACCGGTTTTATCCAATCTGAGATCACCCGAGCCGGGTTCTCACATGCGGTGATTAACCTCTCCGGTGGGCTCGATTCATCTCTTTCATGCTATCTTGCTGTGGAAGCGCTGGGTGCCGAGAATGTGCTGGCATTGCGCTTACCGTATAAAACCTCCACCCCGGATTCTGCTGAGCATGCCAAATTGGTCATTGACTCCCTGGGTGTGCAGTCTCTTACCATCCCCATTACGGCCATGGCAGACGGGCTGATCAGCCTTTACCCGGATATGGACCGGGTGAGACAGGGCAACATCATGGCACGCATACGCATGATCGTCTTATACGACCAATCGCAGGCATTTCATGCCCTGCCGGTGGGCACCGGGAATAAGACCGAAATCCTGCTCGGCTACACCACTTTGTATGGTGATTCTGCTTGCGCCATCAATCCGATAGGTGATTTGTACAAGACCCAGGTACGCCAGCTGGCGAAAGCCATCGGCGTCCCCCAGGTCATCCTGGATAAGCTCCCCACGGCTGACCTGTGGCTTGGGCAGACCGACGAAGGCGAGCTCGGCTTTACGTATGCTGAGGTCGACCAGCTGCTGTATTTGCTCGTTGACCAGCGCTACCGCCCGGAGGATTGTGTCGAAGCCGGCTTTTCTGAGAGCTTCGTCCGGCTGGTGATGGAAAAGGTGCGGCGCAACCAGTTCAAACGCCTCATGCCCCCGATCGCCAAATTATCTAACCGGACGGTCGGATATGACTTCTTGTATTTGCGCGACTGGGGGACTTGATCACAGGTTCTGCCTCGCTGGCGGCCGTTAGCTGGATCACCCTCCACGAGACTTATAACTAAACCGGTTTCCTACCCACTACATGAGCCAAAGCCCGCCATCGCAGCCTGATCGCCGTTCCCGCCGGATCATCCACGTGCCGCCATCCCTGCACCACCGCCGCTTCCGGCTATTGTGGCTGGGGCTACTGATCTCCATCGCCGGCTCCCAGATGCAGATCACCGCCCTGTTTTGGCAGATCCGCACTCTGACTGACCAGCCGATCGCTCTCGGAGCAGTGGGGTTGGCGCGCATTCTCCCGGTGATCGCATTTTCACTGCTCGGGGGTGCCGTCGCTGATGTTCTTAATCGCCGCCGCATCTTATTCCTCACCCAAACCGGGATGGCGATTACCGCCTTCATCCTGGGTTGGCTCACTCTTACCGGTAAGATCGACTTGTGGCATATCTACCTGCTAACCGCCCTGCAGGCAGTTGCCCAAGCATTTGACGGACCCTCACGCCAGGCGTTGGTCCCCAACCTGGTGCCCTCGAAAGACCTGCCGAATGCCTTCAGCATGACTTCTATTGCCAACCAGGTTGGATCGATCGCCGGGCCGGCTTTGAGCGGGATCATTATTGCGCTTGGGGGATTGCCATACATATACATAATCAATGCCATCTCATTCCTGGCGGTCATCCTGGCGCTAGTCCTGATGGGACCGGTCGCACAGCAAAAGAATGTCACTGCCCGCAATGGCGCGGTCAGCTTTCAAGCCATTGCTGAGGGAATCCAGTTTATCCTCAAGCAGCCGCTTATCCTATCCACAATGATCCTGGATTTCTTCGCCACCTTCTTCGCCTCCGCCAACACGCTCATGCCGATCATTGCCGTTGACATTTTGCATGTCGGTGCGGTGGCTTATGGATGGCTATCCTCAGCCCAAGCTATAGGGGCGATGATTGCGGCAGTGGTCATCTCGCAGATGCACCAGATCCGCCGCCAGGGAGCGGTATTCCTGCTGGCAGTGGTGGTGTTTGGTGGCGCCACGATCATATTTGGCTTCTCGCGCAGCTTTATCTTCGCCATGCTGGCATTGATCGTCGTGGGTGGCGCCGATACGGTCAGCACGATCATCCGCAACACCATCCGCCAGCTCTCCACCCCCGATTACATCCGCGGCCGCATGACCAGTGTCAACCAGATTTTCTTCCAAGGCGGACCCCAGCTTGGAGAAGTGGAAGCTGGCGCCGTCGCCCAGCTCTTCGGAGCACCCTTTGCCATCATCAGCGGTGGCATAGGATGCATCCTTGCCACTATCTGGATCGCGCGGCGTTGGCCACAGATCCGCAAATACAATGGAGATGAACCTGTCATGGCGGGCACCCAGTCAGCCTAACTGCATCTGCTATAATCCCTTATCATGCCAACCCCCGACCCTAGGGAAGTTTACATCTGCGTCGACGTAGAAACAGCCGGCCCCATCCCTGCGGATTATTCGCTGCTGTCCATCGGTGCCTGTACCGTCTTTGAGCCGCTGTCGACCTTCTACGTGGAGCTGCAGCCGGTGAACGACCAGTCTACACCGGAGGCCGCCCAGGTGCATAAGCTCTCGCTCTTGCGGTTAGCCGTTGAAGGGATCGCACCGATAAACGCCATGCAGCGATTTGAAGCCTGGTTGGCGGAGCAGTCTGCTCCCCCAAATCAACCAGTCTTCGTGGCTTTCAATGCCGCCTTCGATTGGATGTTCATCAACTACTACTTTATCCACTATCTCGGCCGCAACCCCTTCGGTCATGCCGCCCTGGATATTAAAGCCTTCTATATGGGTCAGGCTGGCGTCCCCTGGTCAGAGACCTCCTGGCGCTATGTCAGCCCACAACTTGTCGAAGGCACTAATTTGACCCATCATGCACTCCAGGACGCCCTAGACCAGGCAGGGCTGTTCAAAAAGCTGCTCGCTCGTGCCCACGGCTAAACCTTTCCTCCGGAGATAATCATCAATGACTGATCAAACCAACCCCACCCCCAGTGCTGATTTAGCCCGTATTGTCGAGTCTGCGCACCGCCTGGGGATCGAGCTCGATGAGGCTGAAGCCATGCAGTGGCTCACCGCTATCGTTTCGATTAAATCGACCACAGATATCACCGTGGATGCAGATACGGGTGTCTTTGGCTCGAAAATTGTCATGCTGGACTTCAGCACCCAACAGCTGGAACATTACCGACAGGTGGGACGCCTGGTCGAATTCTCCGATGAGCCGGGTGTAGTCGAAACTGCCCTGGCCCTCTCGGGTTCATCTGCCCAATCCAAGATCCAGACCTATCCCGGCGACTGTGACTACTTCGAGCGGGTCAACATCATTGCTCCCACCCGCGAGGGAGCCTGCCAGATCATATCCCAGATCCTGCGCGATAAAGCCCTCAGCTCCTTGAAAGGTCCCTCCTACCAGCTGCTGGAGGTCAAGTTTGGCAGCTATCCCTTCGACGTCTTGCGGGGCGAGCGGCTTATCCGAAGTGGCTCTCCCATTTCCTGGCTTCCGGACGAGATCCAACAGGGGCAGATCGAGACGGTGAAGCCAGACGGAACCCCTGCCGTGGTCAGGTGGCAGGACGTGGAAGGCGACCCGGGCTGGTGCAAGCTGGATTGGGTCATTGCTGACCCGGTGCGCGGGGATCTCTCCAACGCCAGCAACATGCTGGATGTAACATGGGAAGCGCCTGACGGCTCGATCACACCTTTAGATGGCTACCTCGACCCTTATTTCCAGGAAGTTTACTTGCAGGCCGAGTCCATCCCCATTTTCTCAAAGCTCGCAAAACACGTCTCGGCTGATGCGCTGGATAACTACGTTAGCCAGCTCGAGCATGAAGTGAGCAAATATCTCACCAAAGATGTCAATTATGGCAAGGTCGCCAAGCGCATGTACAATATTTTCCGCCTCACCGGGCGCTACGAAGACGCCGCTTTCCTGCGCGACCTGTTCGATGAGCCAACCACCTTGCTTTACCAGGTTTGGTCGCTGATCCGCACCATCGACGATGCCTTCAAACCCGGGTCAGGCATTACGATTGATCAGACAATCACTCAGGCAGACCAGCTGATCATGTCGGTCATCCGGGTGCTGGAAGGAGACCAGGAAGCGGAGATTGTCCGCCTGCTCCTGCGGCTGCGTGATGCCTTGAGCCGGCAGGATCCCGGGCAAACGCTCAGTGGACCGGCTGAAGCTGCCAGGGCGGAAGTGATCAACCTGGTGAACAACTTCTTCTACGAGAAACTGTCTGCAGTACCTACCATCAAAGCCTATATGGATGGTATCCAGGCTGCCGGTTAAGCTGGCAGGGAAGGATGGAGATGCGATGGGAGGCTTGACCGATCAAGCGGGTGGGATGAAAGTGACCGGTGGGGAGGCGATCGAAAAGGCTCAGCTCGCCTGGCAGGAGAGTATGCTGCGCCAGCTGGATGTGTTGCGTGCTGAGATCCGGGCAATCCAGCCGGGCAGGCTGGCAGTAAACTGCGGAGCCGTCCTGCTGGACCGGCAGATCCGCCTCACCTACTGGAGGCAGCCGATTGCCATCTCATGGCCTGACCTGCGCGCCACTTTTCTAGTAGATGGCGCGGAATGCTCGGTCTACGATGCGGGTATGCTGCTGTACTACCTGCGCCAGGCTGACGGCACCCCCATGGCCGATCGCTGGATCGGCTACCGTGAGCTCCCTGGTGGAAGCTTCTACAGCCAGGCCTTCCAGGGTTACAGCGGTGACCGCCTGGCGCGTGTGTATGGCGACGATCCTGAGGGGTATTCCAATGCCGCCCATTCTATGGATGGTGTCTCCCTGCCGGATTTGCCCGGTATAGCCTTTGCCTTCCTGCCCCTGCCACGCATCCGCCTGGCCTCCATCCTCTACCCCGGCGACGATGAGTTCCCCGCCCGTGCCTCCGTGCTCTTCGATGCAGCTGCCGGTCACTACATGACCACCGATGGTCTGGCACTGCTGGGTTCGGGTCTGGTAGGCCGTCTGCTAAAGGCTGGAAAAGCACCTCAATAAGACAATATCAAAAGGTTACTCGTTTGCAAGTTATTAATACAGCCCAAATCTCCCTCGTGAGTTAGCCGGAAAACGAAGTAGAGGCAGGATCATGCTTACGCAAGCAGGTTATTGTGCGCCGAATGGGAGAAAGGGAAATTCTACAGGACTGGGTAAACGGATAAACTAGCGGAATAACGGATTTGCGGACACCTAGAAACATGCAGGATACAGGTTAACAGATACCGGGTGTCATCCGTTAATCCGTTATTAAATCCGTTGACAAGTTATTTTGCTAGAACCCCTCCAGCTTGGCCATATCCGCTGCGCCGCTTCCCAATGCCACAATCCGCTGCAGCAGAGCCAGCCGGTTTTGCCGCAAGGACGGATCCTCCGCCATCACCAGTACTTCATCGAAGAAGCGGTTGACCTCGGGGATCATCGGCAGAAACGCCGTCAGGAAGCTCTCGGCTGAGCGGATGCGAGATAGATGGATGCATTTTTCTGCCTGCAGCAGCGCCGCATACAAGCTCTCTTCCGCTTTCTCGGCAAATGCCTGTGGATCAACTTCGAAGGTTTCCTTCACATCGCGTGTGATGCGCACGCAGCGGGCGTACGCCGGCAGGATCAAATGCCAGTCAGGTCGGGTGACCCACGCCGAAAGCTGCTTCACCGACTGGTGGGCTCGGGCCGGGTTGGAACCCTGGGCTGCGATGACAGCATCGACCACATCATAACGGTATCCGTTTTCCATCAGCAGGTTACGTAGGCGTTCGACGATAAACCCCTGGCACGCCACCAAGCTATCCGGATCAAATTCGATTGGCAGTAGTTTGCCTGCAGCATCAAGCCCACTGCGCAGATCGAAGCTCAAGTTTTGAGAGATTAATGCCTGCACCAACCCCAGCGCCGCCCTGCGTTGGGCAAATGGGTCACGCGCCCCGGTGGGAGCCATCCCGGCGGCGAACAACCCAGCAAGTGTATCCAAACGGTCTGCCAGCCCGACGATCAGGCCAGGGCGCGTTTTAGGCAGTATATCTCCGGCGAAACGCGGTAAATAGTGCTCGAAGATAGCGTCAGCCACCTGCCCGCTCTCCCCTGAAGACAGGGCATAGTAGCGCCCCAAAATCCCCTGCAGGGAAGTCATCTCGATTACCATCTTGGTCGCCAGGTCAGCCTTGCACAGCTGTGCTGCTCGTTTTGCGGTCGCTGCTTCGTCCGGATTGAGCCTGAGCAGCGGAGTAATCAGCTCCACAAGTGATGTGATGCGGTGAGTCTTATCCAACATCGACCCGAGTCTGGCTTGGAAGGTGAGCGTGCCCAATCGGGGCAGAAACTCCTCCAATTTATGTTTTCGGTCTTCCCTAACGAAGAAATCAGCATCGGCAAAGCGCGCCCGGATGACGTGCTGGTTGCCTTCGGTGATCAGCTCGCTACCGGCAATGGGTTCAGCATCATGCGAAGGGTGATTGGCAACCGTGATGAAGTAAGCCAGCAGCTTGCCCTCATCCTCAGCTGATTCACTATGGGGTAACCCGGAGGTACGCCCAACCTCAGCTGGTTCCTTTTCAAATACCGCAAAGTAGCGTTGGTGCTTTTTCATCACCGAGATCAGCACCTCACGCGGCAGACGCAGATAGCCAGGATCAAACGATCCCACCAAGGACGTAGGCGCTTCGACCAGATTGGCTACCTCTGACAGCAGCCCCTCATCGGGTAAATCACGGCCATTTACACCATTAGCCAGTTTAGCTATTTGTGCCTGGATGAGGGCCAGGCGCTCACTTTTTTCCAACACAATCCTCTGGTCTTTCAGCCGTGTGAAATAATCCACTGCATCGCTCACTTTAAACTCGGTGGGGGCGATGGTGCGCAGGCCGCGCGTCGTGTTCCCTGAGATCACCCCCGCATACTCAAACGGGATCACATGCTTACCGAACAAGGCTAACAGCCAGCGGATAGGACGCGAGAAATACACGTTGGTGCGGTTCCAGCGCATCGACTTATCGAAGCGCAACGAGGCGATCAACCCGGGCAGGGCTGTGCTCAACACTTCCGGTGCCGGGCGTCCGGTCGTGCGTACATTGACGGCTACATAGCGCCCACCGTCCATCTCCACCACCTGTAAATCTCCCACTGAGACACCTTTACTGCGCGCAAAACCTTCCCCAGCCTTGGTGGGTGCCCCAAATGAGTCGTAAGCGCGGTCGGCGGGTGGTCCTTTGACCAATTGTTCCAG
>JBGOYO010000014.1:0-16555 GCA_041479715.1 Anaerolineae bacterium | reverse complement strand
TCAGGTTAATGGATGGGTTGCGTGCTGACACCGGGCGGCGCTAATGGATTAGTGAACAAGGTATAGAAGAGAATACTTGTGACATGGGGGAAGATATGGGACATACAGTGACAGAAGTCAAAATCGCTTTTCCGATGTCCCACTACATCTTGACAAGAGCAAAGAGTACGCAAAATGTAGATCAGGCTGAAAGTCAAAACCTTATATATTTTTAAAAAGTAATTTTAGGTGTAGATTACCACAAGGTGGGAAATACTGTTCTTTGAAATTCGTTTTTCAACAGATCGAGAGCCGGAAGGCTCATAAGACTCTACGCTCTGCTGAGAGGGCACCCACCCTCTCCACTTATGGTAAAGTTTTACTAGCCCTTCTCCAAATAGAGAGCGGTTTTTCTTATTATTCTATCTGTTGTCGTTTAAAAAGATTGTATTTTATATTTTGGTAAAAGTCGATGGGCGTGTGTCCCGTGCGAGTAGGGACAAATGTCCCGAACATTCATGGATTATCTGAAACATCATCGGTGACTTTGATCTCCACCTTAGGGCAGGGTTTGGGGCTGCCTTTCCTTGCTTCGTACTGTGGGTACAGATCGGGTACAGATATGCTGAAACTGATCGAGATTTTGACATACATTAGTCGTAATAGACGGCTTTTTCCCCCATCTTCCTCTATACTTTTATCTATCGCACTGAAGAAGCCGCGGGTTCGAATACTGCCAGGTCCACTTGAATACCCCCAGGGACGGGGGTTTTATTTTTAAGACGGGCGCGGGTACCTATCACCCCTCCCAGGTGTCCAGGCGATGCCGCACAGGGTCATCGACACATGGGAGGTGCTATTCAATTATAGATATACCCCCTATGTTCACTTATGGTTTTCTTACCACTTATATAACCAGGTGACTACCGGACTGGGGAAAAAAGGACAGCAAATGGAAAGAAGAAGGTTTGCTAAATTAGGGTAGTGATATAAAATAAGCTAACAATGATAATCAGAAGGTTAGTATCAACTTATTAGAAAACATTGAAATTAGTATAATGAGTCAACTAACAATGTAGGCAGTCGAAGCGGGCAATGGTATTACCTCTATTGAAACAGTCAAGTAATATGATCGACGATTATGAATCTCAAAACGGGATTGTGCAATGAATCGAGAGAATATAGACATAGATACACTGACCCGAGAAGAACTGGAGCGCGAATTACAGAGAGTACTTGAGGAAATAGATGATTTAAACGATATGCAGCAGGCGGTCTTGGGACAGACGGGCATTCACATTGGGGTGGTACTCCTGCAGAAGTATCGCTCGCGTTTTGATCGAGACCTGGAGAGGTTTAATGATCGCGTTGTCCGGATTCGCGCCCGTTTGGCTATGAATAACCCAGAAAGAGTGAAGAGACAAGATGAATGAAATATTGAATTTGCAACGCCAGCATTGGGATAACACCTTCTCTCACAAGTCCGATTTCTTCGGCAAAGAACCGAGTGAATCAGCACAGAAAGCAGCGGAAATGTTTAAGCGAGAGGGTAAAAACAAAATTCTTGAATTGGGCGGCGGGCAGGGACGCGATACTTTGTTTTTTGCCGCCAATGGCTTCCAGGTTACAACCCTAGACTATTCCGAAAGCGCCATCCAGGCGATCACCGAGAAAGCCCAAGCGGTGGGTTTGTCTCAATCCATCGTGGCCCGACAGCACGACGTGCGCAATTCCCTTCCTTTTGAGGCGGAGACTTTTGAAGCTTGCTATTCGCACATGCTATATTGCATGGCGCTTACTACATCAGAACTTGAATTTCTCTTCGATGAGGTCTGGCGGGTATTACGTCCAAAGGGCATTAATTTTTATACCGTAAGACACACAAAAGACCCACATTTTGGAACCGGGATTCATCGCGGAGAGGATATGTACGAAGTCGGCGGGTTCATCGTCCACTTTTTCAGTCGGGAGAAAGTGGAACATCTGGCCAAAGGATATGAGATTGTCAGCATCGATGAATTTGAAGAAGGATCCCTTCCTAGAAAACTGTTCAGGGTTAAGCTGTTGAAAAAAATGGATGAACCTTAAAACGAACTCGTGCGCAATTCGTGCGCAACCCGATTTGGCAAATGTGATGTAAATCGATCTCGATATTTAAGTAAATGATAATTTCCATGTACTTTCGCTCTAAAAATCAGAACCGGCGGTAGAAACCGCCGGTTCTTTGTTTTTATTAGCTTTCTTTCTATTTATGATTGGTCAACAGTGTAACCATCATGTCTAGTGATGCCACATCCCTGAACCACCAGAGTCATTATGTTGATCCCAGTTATTGTCATGGTTCCAGTCTTGCGTCGGCCCTTGGTCGTGATGCATGTCATACGTCGACTGGGGCATATAGGTGGGTTGGTAGGTAGGCTGAGGCATCTGTGTAGAATGGTGTTGATCATTCGGCATATAGGTTGGCTCATGAGTAGACCAGTTATTGTTTCCAGGCATTGGAGTGCTTTGAGGGTTGTAATTTTGCCACTGTGTGCTCATCATTCCCGGACCCGGATACTGATACCCAGGTTGGAATTGGTTCATTATACGCACCTGCGAGGCAACCAAAGAGCCATCACTCTGGATCTGACCATATATCCAAACGTACATACCTACTGCGGGAGTTCCTTGTACAACAGTTCCCGGCAGCATTTGTACTTGGATGCCATCGACGACCCATTGATCTGCTGAAATCGATTGAATATAGCCTTCGAACTCTACATTTCCAGATCTGCGCATCTGTAGCATGCTTTGAACTTCCTGACGTCTCTGTGCTGACAAATTGGTCTGTAATTGTTGCTTTGACTGCGAATTCAGAGTGAGTGAAAGTCGTACGTCCTCCCAGGTTCTCTTGACCCCGTACAGGGTATCACCAGGCAGGCTGCTGGCGGAAGCATTGACAGTAAATATACCTCCAATAACCAGGATAACCATAACATCAATTGCTAACCTTAGAGCGAATTTCATTCCTGTATTCTCCTTTCCAAACAATATGATTTTTAGAGTTGTGATAATTCGCTCTGAATAACGGGAAAGCCAACCCTTTGATACGGGTTGAGCTGAAACTCCCTGGGCTATATTTTGGGTAGACACAACTGAAAGGATACGTTCTAGCCCTGCCTGGACAGCCTCAGGGCGCGCTTGAGGCCTGGCAATTTTCCGTACGCGGGAGGTTACAAGTAACAGTGGGATTAGAGCTTCTGCCTGGGCAGGATAAGCTGCCAGGCAATCTTCAATACTGGCTCCAGCATGCATTCTTTTAAGGCAATCTTCCAGGATTAGCTCAAAATCAGCGTTCATAGCAGCGCTCCTTTTGCATAGCACGGTGAAGTGCGGCCAATGCCCGATGTTGTAAGGATCGAATAGCCCTTTCATTTCTCCCCAAGATCGTTGACACTTCTGCGATTTCACGATCTTCCACAATCTTCAGTAATATCACCTGACGCTGCTCTTCAGTAAGCTCCAACATTGCCTTAGCAAGACAGTCTTGAGCGAGATGATCCTCCGTTTCATTCACTGGATGCCCACTCTCACCAGCTATAAGGCTCTCTTCTAATGGCATAGATTGCCTTTCTTTTGAGGTGCGGTAATAGTCAATGACCAGGTTGCGCGCGATCGTGTACAACCAGGCCAGTATCGGATGCCCTTGCTCGATGTAATTAGGCAGTTTTGTGATCATACGAACAAATACTTCAGCAGTCAGATCTTCTGCACAGTCTTGATCGCTCACGCGGTAAAAGATATATGTAAACACATCCTGTTGGTAGTGGGCATAAATAGATCCAACTGCCTCCGGGTCCCCCTTTCGGGCACGCTGAATTAACCCGGCTTCATCCTTTAATAATTGGGGGATCTCCACGTTATTTTGCATAACGATAAAATACCATTTTTGATACGGCTTTTAAATACATTACGCTTGTCTTGAAACAGTTCTGTGAGAAATGAGAGGCACGATCACAATTTCTGACCGCAATACGGGCAAGCCATCCAACCGACCTGGACGAATTTCCCACAATTGGGGCAGGGCTGTGAATGCAGGGGAGTCGCTGGACCACCCATGCTGCGTGCCAACCACACAATCCCAGCAATGATCGACCCTATCACAAGTAACGACAGCAGGATCATTCCGAACATCATCAACCAGCCGAAGCCATCATAACCACCCATCATCCAGGGACCCATACCGTACTGCCCCCATCCTCCGCCTGTAAAGAAGAACAATCCGATTAAAAAGACCAGCAGAAAGATGCCCAGCCCAACCAGTAGGTATTTCCAGACATCTTTCATTTCGTCACCTCTCTTTCGGAGATGAATTGACCATGCCAGGTATGCAGCCAGACGTCGCCTGTGATGCCGTTGACGCTAAGCATACCCGCAATCTGGTTGTTGTTTTGGTAATCGAAGGTGTAATGCCCATAGAAGGAAACCCCATCCGTTTCAAGCTTGGCTCCGGGGATGTTGACATCCAGGTATTTTTGTCCGTCCTGGATAGCCTGATCGAGACTCAAGGTGTTATCACCGCCTCGTGAACCACCCATCATCCCGGCCATCGGGCTGTATTTGAAATTCCACATCATGTTGGGACCCATTTCGGGATAGACTGCACCCGAATAAGGATCGATCAGGAGCTCGAAGGCACCCCTGCCAGTATCGGCCTCACGAACGACGGCATAGAAGTTCTCGGAGAATTCCATCACCTCACTTACCTCCAGATTCGAGCCATAACTGGCGGTGTACTGGCTGGCAAAGTCGAGTGCCTGGTCCAGGGTGATACGCTCACCCGTAGGGTTGACAGTACCTTGGTTCCAATCCCCCATCATACCTGGGCCCATGCCGGTACCACCCCAGCTGCCCATCATGCCAGGGCCCATGCTATAACCACCCCAATTTGATCCACCCATCATTCCCGGTTCATAGCCATCCCAACCTCCCCAATTTCCTTGCCATGGCTGCTGGCCTATACCAGGCGTAACGGGAGTGCCCGCCTGAGGCGTGGGAGTTGCCAGATCGGGGGCTGTCGGTTGATTGGATGCTATCGAACCGGTTTGAGTCGGAATCCGTGTAACCGGTGAGCCATTCTGCAAATTATTCCCCGCAGCCTGGGTGACAGCCAGGCCTACAGAAGAAATGGGACTTAACCGGAGAGCCATCGCACCTACAGCAGCTGCGGCACCCACACCGAACACCAAAGCTGCGACGATTACGCCTGTCCAAATTAAGAGCTTGTGCATAGAATATACCTCCATACCGACAAATCTTTTCTACTTATTTGATGTGATTCTGGTCATTCGTTGTGTAGAAGATGTGAAAAACCAATAAAGGAATTATATAAGGACCTTCACAAGCCTTCCGTTTGGCTGTTATGAACAAAACGATCCATCATCGCTGCCGTATCAGCCGCGAAGAGTTTGCCAGAATACCTATGTCGGGTAAAGACTGCGCTGCAGCGGCGAAAATGGGTGGTAGAAACCCAAGCGCTGCCAGCGAGAGCCCCACAAGGTTGTATATCGCGGTAAAAGCGATGTTCGTCTTGACCACGCGCATCGTCCGGTGCGCGATCCTGAATAACTCTGGCACCAACTGCCAGTCCTCGCGCATCAGCGCGACATGGGCAGCCTCGATAGCGATATCGGAGCCTGCTGCCCCCATGGCGATACCGACATTTGCTTGCGCTAGAGCGGGGGCGTCGTTGACCCCATCCCCGACCATGACCACTGTGTGACCCAGGGATTGATATTCTTTCACAATGGCAATCTTGTCTACCGGCATCAGGTTGGCGCGATAGCTCACACCCAGGTGGACTGCTAATTCAGCCGCGGTGCGTTCATTGTCGCCGGTGAGCAGTTCTATGTGCTGGATCCCCGTTGTCCGCACGGCTGCCAGCGCTTGCGGGACTTCTGACCGGAGCGTATCTGCGGCGGCTAATAATCCAACCAAATGCCCATTTTCTGCGACAAATAACAACGTCTTTCCTTCTCTTTCAAGCTTTGCTGCATCCGGCAATTCACCCACTTCAGGGAGCATACGGCGGCTGCCTACTTCTACCTGGCTGCCGTTTATACTCACTCGTACTCCAAGTCCGGGTACCGCTTCGAAATGGGTTGGCACCAGTAGAGACAGGCTTCGCTCTCTGGCAAGGGCGCGCACCGCTTCGGCCAGGGGATGTTCGGAATAACGTTCTGCGGAAGCCGCCATGGTAAGAAGCTCATTTTCATTTTTCCCGTCTAAGGAGATAACATCCACGATTTGGGGTTGGCCGAGGGTCAAGGTGCCGGTCTTATCGACCAGTAGGATATCGGCTTTGTCCAGAATTTCCAGGTATTTCCCCCCTTTGATGAGCAGGCCGTGTTTCGCACCGGCGCCTATGGAAGCCAGCATGGCGATGGGGGTCGCCAAGGCGAAGGAACAGGAACAGGCTACTACCAACACGGCGGCTGTAGACAGTGGGTCGCGACGCAGCAAAAAGGTCAGGAGCGCAATTCCCGCTACGACAGGCAGGTAATAAGCCGAAAATTTATCCGCCACACGTTGCACGTCGGCGCGATTAGCTTCAGCTTCCTCAACCAGCTTAACCACCCGCCCAAACGTCGTATCCTTACCGACGGCAGTCACGCGTATCCGCAAGCTGCCCAGCTGAGCCAGCGTGGCCGCATAAACTTTCGCGCCCGGCTCGGCTTCTACCGGCATCGATTCACCCGTAATGGCTGCCTGATCTACTGTCGCTTGCCCGCTTATGACCTCGCCATCCACCGATATCTTTTCACCTGGACGGACGACTACCGTCTCTCCGGAATGAACTTCCGATACAGGCACTTCAACTTCCTGGCTATTTCTCTCCACTCTGGCAGTTTGTGGAGCCATGGCGGTCAGATCCTTGACGGCCCGCCGCGCTCTCTCGGTTGTAAATCGCTCGGCGTAATCACCCACCCGCATGAAGAAAACTACCACTGCTGCCGTAGCCCATTGGCCAACAGCCAATGCCGCCAAAACGCCGATACTCATCAGGGTATGGGAGATGATCTGTTTGCGCAGAGTCGCCCGGATAACGTTGAGAAATACCGGATATCCGCCAGCAATGACAACGGCCAACCCAATGTACCAAGGTACACGTTCTGTAATCTTCTCGAACAATCCTAGCCATTCACCGACCACGACAATAAAGAGCACGGCCCCAAAGACGATCCCAAATAAAGTCAACACCGGATGGGTGAAATTCCCAAGGTTCGAGACCGGATTGGCAGGGATGGCTGTTGGATTTGAATCTAGAGTCAAGGGAACCGAATAACCAGCTTTCTCCACAGCCTGACGGATAGCGAGTGGAGTGGCAAGTGCGGGGTCAGCGGTAAGAACAGCTTTTTCAGAAGCAAGAAAAACCTGGACGGACTGGACCCCAGGCACTTCGGAGATGGCTTTTTCAACGTGCAGGACGCATTCTGCACAATCCATCCCTTTAATCGGAATTTCCAGGGTATGAACTTTATTCATGGTCAAACTCGCTTATTTTGTTATATCGGGTACATTCGTAAACCCCACGAGCGACATCGGACAGAAGCGATTCTGCTAATGTGAGCAACTCACCCACCCGATCATCGCTCAGATGATAGGTGACGTGTCGCCAGTTTTGCTCGGAGACGACCAGACCGCATTCGCGCAGACAGGCCAGGTGGTTGGAAGCGTTTGATTGTGTAAGGTCGGTAACCTCGACGATCTCACTAACAGTGAGTGGTCCTGAACGTAGCGCCTCCAGAATAGAAAGGCGGGAAGGATCACTAAAGCCACGATATAGCTTGGCTTGCAATTCGATGGATTGGATTTTAGTGTCGATCAACATATTACTACCTCATATCATCATATCATTAGATAATAATATGATAATTCAAGAAGAGCTTACTGTCAAGCAAAAATCCGGAAGTAAATCACTCCCGGATATCTAGCCTTTTACCACACTGGCATCACTTTAGGTGTTCAGTCGATAACCCAACAATCGCAATGCATTCAACACGACGACGATAGTGCTACCTTCGTGAAAGATGATAGCAATGCCAATGCTTACAATGCCCGTCAACGAGGTGATAATTAACAAGGCAATTACGCCAAGCGATATGATCAGGTTTTGCACGATGATAGATCGAGTGGCGCGTCCCAGCCCAACCGCAAAGGGCAGTTGCGAAAGGTCATCTCCCATCAAAGCCACGTCGGCAGTTTCGAGGGCGACATCGGTACCCGCCCCACCCATCGCGATACCTACTGTAGCGTTCGCCAGGGAGGGTGCGTCATTCACGCCATCTCCGATCATGGCAACCTGACCATACTCGCGAACAAGATTGCGGATGACCGTTAGTTTATCTTCAGGCATGAGGTTGGCACGATATTCAGTCAGTCCGATTTCAGCAGCGATGGCAGCAGCAGAAAGCGTGTTATCGCCCGTCAGCATGATGGTGTGGGTCACGCCTGCTTGTCGAAGCGCTTTCATCGCAGGAGCAGCTTCTGAGCGCAGCGTGTCGGCGAGAGCAATCAATCCGACTGGTATTTTATCCACAGCAACCCACATCAATGTTTTGCCCGCTTGCTGGAATAACTGAGCGTATTTGAGAGCCTCGAGGGAGAGCGGCACGCCCACTTCGTCCATCATTTTTTGATTGCCAACCCAAACTGTCTTACCATTCGAGACCGCCCGTAACCCGCGTCCCGTCAGTGATTCAACTTCAACCAATGTCGGAACAAGTGCCCCCTGAATCTGAGCAGCACGGACGATTGCCTGGGCGAGAGGATGCGCAGAGCGGGATTCAGCTCCTGCGGCAAGTGCTAATAAATCAGATTCTTTCCACCCAGAGGCAGGGAAAACAACGATGTTTGTTACCTCGGGCTTACCGTGTGTCACTGTACCTGTCTTGTCGAAAGCGATTGCCTTGATCCGACCCAGGTTTTCTAGATGTGCGCCACCCTTGACGAGCACCCCGTTGCGGGCGGCTTGCGCCACCCCTGCCAGGATGGCGGATGGTGTACCTAGTGCCAGGGCACAGGGTGATGCTGCAACGAGCAAGGTCATGGCACGCAGAAATGAATCCCGGAAGGGAAAACCAAACAGCGGTGGAACAATAATCACCAAACCAGTCAAAATCAGCACGGCAGGAACAAAAATGCGCTCGAACTTTTCCACTGTTTGCTGGGTGGGCGATTTCTGCGCCTGGGCTTCTTCGACCATTTTCATCACCCGGGATAATGTGGAGTCTTTGGCTAGCCGGGTAACTTTGACTTCCAGAGCGCCTTCGCCATTGACCGTACCAGTAAAAACCGGGTCACCGGGCACTTTGTCCACGGGAAGTGACTCGCCGGTAACCGATGCCTGGTCGACGCCAGAGCGACCCTCTAGGATGATGCCATCCACGGGGATGCGCACACCAGGGCGAACAATGACAATATCCTCCAGCTGTAGGGATTCAACGGGTAGTTCCTGTTCCTTTCCATCGCGACGGACAAATGCGGTCTTGGGGGCGAGGTCTGCCAGGGCGCGTACCGCGGCACGGGCACGGTCCAGGGCACGTTCTTCCAGTGCGTGACCAAGGCTGAACAGAAACAGGAGCAGCGCACCTTCGGCAAATGCACCCAGGAAAGCCGCACCCAACGCCGCCATCACCATCAACAAGTCTGTGTCGAAATGCTTTTCCTTAACCGCATGCCAGGCATGTTGCGAGATATCCCAGCCGCCAAAGACGTATGCGGCAATGTAAAGTATAGTAGCAGCAAGGGCTGGTAGACCAAAAAAGGTCTGTCCAAGCCAGCCTACGATCACAAAAAAACCCGCAAGGAGGCTGAACAGAATTTCACGGTTCTCTTGGTACCAATTCCGTAAACCTACAACAGGAATCACATACCCCAGCGAGCGGACACGTTTTTCAATAGCTGCTCGATCAGTCTTGTTTTTATCAAACTCCACGTTCATCTTCTGTGCGGCATAGTTGACGTTGACCGCCAGAACGCCTTCCATACGCCCTACACTATGCTCGATCACTATGGCGCAATCGGAACAGTCCATACCCTCGATGGGGATGAGGGCGTGGTGGTAGCGGTTGATGATCTGCGCTCCGGCGCGTTCAGCCAGGCGCTTTACCTGTGTCAACGAGATCGCGTTCGGATCGTAATGTAAGCAAAGATCGACCGGTGATTTATCCCGCTCCAAGTGGGCACGCGAGATACCTCTTTGTCCTTGTAGAGAGACTTCTAACCGTCTCAGGCATTCATCCTGTTCATCTTCCACTCCAGGTAAGAGTAATGGAATTTCCAATTCAACCGTATTTTCCATGAAACAAATAACTCCTTCAATAATTAATGGTTCGATACACAAGGCGCGATAAAATGCGACTCACCCACTATCACCCAAGAGTACAGTAGGCTGGTCGTTGAGATTTTGTTTAGATTATGCAGGGGGATGGGGTACTGGGATAGCCAGCAGGAAAGGTGACGTTAAATCCAAACACTCCTCGCCCCATGTGATGGGAGGAGAAAAGCGTATAGCAGTCATTGTTGGGACGAGATAACCTGTATGCACAGGACAACCAGCAGTGTCGGGGGAGGCTTCCTGCCCACTGCGATTATCTTGGGTGCAAAGAAACGCGCCTGCAGTAGGAACTCGGATATCAGGTGCTAGCAAAAGCTGGTGACCGACCAGTCCAATCAGAGCTGCGCTGAACAGGAGAAGAATGAAAAACCGTGTGAGAGAAGACGTGCTCTTAAACATGAAGTATATGATCCAGGCCGCGCTTGAATAGGTCGGCAATATGATCATCATCCAATGTGACATATGCCTGCCGACCTTGCTTACGAGAACGCACCAGATGTTTATCCCGCAGACCGCGCAGCTGGTGAGATATAGCAGACTTGCTCAGTCCGATGCTCTTAACAAGATCGCCTACATTCATCTCCCCATCGATTAGAGTGGCTATAATGCGCAGGCGAGTTGGATCGGAGAGGGCATCGAACAAGCTTGCCAGCTTGCCAGCAGTGGATTCATTGAAGTTAATGGTTAAAACAGGTTTGTTCATACTCTTTATAGTTGAATGGTTGCTCAACTATCGAAGTATATCACAGCAATACGGCTTTGAAAAGATGACATTTGTCCTGCTGAAATTGGAGTTTTGGATAACTTGTATTGTCTATCACTAAGACAAGGAACTGAAGAAGGATTTCTAAAGGGCTGAAGTTATTTCATGTATGATAGTCATATAATCTTTTACTCAAGATAAAATATCATCAACCCAAAATCATCGCATGCAAGAAGACCAGATCATTTTGCCTGAGAATTAGTGAAATCTGACGGGTTTGAGTTAGATAATTATCAGATGATTATCTTTAGGTTTCTATTCCGTGTAAGAAGAGACATCTACTTACCTTAACTACAAGTTATTTGAGTATAAATACTATTATTTTGAAAAATCCAATTTCATAAGATAAACCAGAGCAGCATGTTGGTGTAACATTCTTTCTGATTGTCCATCCGATAAGACGACAAAATAATCCTATCGGAATAAATCGTATATTAATAATATGTGATTGTTATTATATGTATCTAAAGAAACCGAAAAACTTTGTTCAAGTGAATAAATGTGTCAGAACAACCCGAACACCGATGCCGATCAAGATCATGCCTCCCAATATTTCCATTCGCTTGCCAAAGGTTTCACCAAGACGTGTACCTGCAAAAAGGCCGATAATAGAGAATAACAAGGCAACGATGCCAATTGTCACAACGGATAATAAGACAGGGATTTTCAAAAAGACGATGCTAAGCCCCACTGCAAATGCATCGATGCTGGTAGCAATTGATAATAGTATGAGTGTCCGTCCGGTAGATGGATCTTGCTCAAAAGCTTTTCCATCCTTCTGAAAACCGGCACGGATCAGGTTTACTCCCACATAACCCAATAAAGCCATAGCAATCCAATGATCAAACCCTTTGATGTAATTAACAACGGTCTCCCCCAACACCCAGCCTAAAGCGGTCATTACCGACTGGAAGATCCCAAAATGAGCTGCTAACCGGATTTTTCCACGCAGATATCGAATCTCACCAGCAGTACCGATGCTAAGAGAGACGACAAACGCATCCATAGCCAAACCGACGGCAATTAATAGGATGGTGATAAGTTGCATAGTGATGAGCCTTTCACAATCAGAGATATAAAAAAAGACCGCCATTTTAATAAAGATGGTGGTCTCGCTAATCTAAGGGTCGCTGGCCTGCCGGGACTTTCGTCCGGTATGTCGACAGACCATCCTGCCAGTGGCAGGCAGCTACTCCCCAACCAAACTATATTTTATCAGCAATTATTACCTGGAAAAGAGGCAGAAGAAGATAAGTGATATACGTTAAGAAGTTTAGTGACATTCCGTGATCTTTATTTACCATTTGCAAAAAAGGGAGGGACTCGTCGTAGTAATAGTTAATTTCGATTGTAATATGCATACATTCCAGTATCCTAGGTAGCAAATTGCTATAATATTCTAACAGTCTGGGAAAGCAGTCAAAACCATTAGGGCAAAGGTTCTTTTATGTATTATTCAATAGGTCATGAACGATAAATTCGTGTTTGTGCTGAGTTTTAATCAGTATATAGTTATTCATAAACAACTCTGTTTGATTTCAGCCTTTCTTTTCCACAAAAATAAACCTGGCTGTTGAAAAACCAAGGGATACTGTGTGGCCTTTTACTTTCAAGGATAATGTTTGATTGAATGGCAGAATTTCTGCAACTTCTACTCCCACACCAGGGACCAGCTCATTTTCCTCTAAAAACTTTAATAACTCAGGGTCATTTTCACCCAATTCATGAATACGCCGGATGATGACTGACTGACCTGAAGGAATATCAATTAACGGCAACAAATTAGCTGTAACATACTCAAAACCCGGCATCGGATTCCCGTGGGGACATGTGTTTGGATCCCCCAGATTGGCTCGCATCTGTTCTTCGATTGTTTCTGAGACATTATGTTCCAGGTTGTGAGCTTCGGAATGGGTTTGCGACCAAGGGATTTTCAACATTTTTATTAATAGCCACTCGGTAAGCATATGCCGGCGCATGACGGAACGGGCCATTTCGAGTCCCTGCTCGGTCAGAAGAGAGCCCTGTACGTCATTTGAAGTTACCAATCCATCTCGTGACATCCGTTTTAGGGTGTTCGTAACGGTCGGAGGAGTCACCTTCAGCAATTCGGCTAACCGTGCTCCCACAATGGGAACGCCATCTCGCTGTAGGATAAAAAGGGTCTCCAAGTAATCTTCAATTGTTGCGCTGTTTTTTTCATCCACTGCTCTGCTCCACTATCATTTATAGGCAAAATTACCTGATTGACAGAATACAATATATTCATTATACTAACATTAGTAATTAGCACGTGCTAATGTATGAAGTTTCTAGATTATAACTTTATTATACATCCTCTAACAGTATCGTCAAGGAATGTAATGACTCGTAAATATTGCTTACCAATTCCACTCGCTGGTTTGTTGACAGGCGAACGGGCGGTTCTCTTTCAGCTCAATATGCCAAAATCCACTGTCAACCGGCTGCTTTCATTGGGATTTACACCTGGTGTCGAAGTATTCATCATGCAAAACTATGGTCGAGGGCCATTGGTCGTTAATGTGCGGGGAACTAGGGTGGCGCTGGGGCGAGGTGAGGCTTCGGGAATCCTTGTAAATAGAAGGAAACCATGACTTCTTGTCATGAGGTTACAAATCCAAACCTGCTTGTCAGGACAAAAGAAGGTTCTTGTCTGGTTGCTCTGGCAGGTCAGCCCAACATGGGAAAATCGACCTTGTTCAATAACCTAACCGGTCTCAACCAGCATGTAGGCAACTGGCCGGGGAAAACCATCGATCGGCGTTCGGGTCAATTTCATTCTGAAGGCCGGGAAATCAACCTAGTCGATCTCCCTGGAACATACAGCCTGACCGCCAATTCTCCCGAAGAGATCATTGCGCGTGAATTCATTCTACGTGAAAGGCCAGATGTCGTGTTGGCAGTCGTAAGCGCTGCCAACCTGGAACGCAGCCTCTACCTGGTTTCAGAGTTGATCACCCTGAAGGTGCCTTTAATTGTTGCTTTGAACATGATGGATGTTGCTGACCAGGAAGGCTTGCTGGTAAAACCAGACTTGCTCGAAGCTGCCCTGGGAGTGCCGGTTGTACCGATGACGGCTACTCGGTCAACCGGTATGAGCGTTTTGCTAAAAACCATCGAACAAATATTGCTTGGAGAATTGAAACTTGCGCCGATTGTCCCAGAAATCCGCAACGACCATCGCCAGGTTGTGAATGAAGTGCTAAACAAGATCGAGGAGTTTGTTCCTGCGCCTTATCCACCCGAGTGGATTGCCCTCAAGTTACTGGAAGGCGACAATGAAATGACCCAGCTAATGCAGGCCCATCTCCCGATTGAACGCTGGGAGACGGTTGAGATGATCTTGAAAGCACACGACGATGCTTTTCTGGCGATCGTATCCGGAAGGTATGAGTGGATAGAACAGCTGATTCGCGCTACTGTTATCCGTCCCCGGATGGGACAAATTAGTTTAACCGACCGGGTGGATCGCTGGGCGGCGCATCCCTTCTGGGGATTGGTGATCCTGGCAGGTATCCTGGGGCTGGTTTTTACGGTGACATTTTCAATTGGCGTGCCGATTCAAAATTGGCTGGCTGTGCAGGTGATTGCACCGCTTAGATCATTGGTTTCTACTGCTTTAGGATGGGCACCGATATGGCTGCACAGCCTGGTAATCGATGGCGTTATTGGCGGGGTCGGAGCTGTCGTATCGTTCCTCCCCATTATGGCAATTTTCTTTGCCGCTTTTGGCTTATTGGAAGATATGGGGTATATGGCTAGGGCAGCTTACGTGATGGATAACCTGATGCATTTAATGGGCTTGCATGGGAAATCCTTCTTGCCGCTTTTCCTTGGTTTTGGCTGCAATGTTCCCGCAGTGATGGGAACCCGAGTAATTGATTCTCGACGTGCCCGCCTGCTTACTATTTTCGTAGCTCCTCTCATTCCATGCACGGCAAGAATGACGGTGGTTGCCTTCTTGGCTCCGGCATTTTTTGGCTCCCGGGCAGTGCTGGTCACCTTGGGATTGGTCTTGTTGTCAATAGTTATATTGATAGCAAGTGGCGCATTGCTAAATAGGGTGCTGTTCAACGGTCAACGTTCGGCATTCATCATGGAAATGCCGCTTTACCATATCCCTAACGGTCGCACCATTGGTCTGCTCGTATGGCAGCGCTCGCTTTCTTTCTTGAAAAAGGCAGGCACAACCATTCTGGCCATTTCAATTGTAGTGTGGGCATTATCGATGCTGCCCGGAGGTAGCCTCCGGACCAGCTACCTGGCCCAGCTTGGGCATTGGATTGAACCAGTCGGGCGCTGGATGGGGCTGGATTGGCGGCTGACCGTCGCACTCCTGACCAGTTTCATGGCCAAGGAAAACGCGATTGCTACACTAGGGGTGTTATTTGGTGGCAATGGGGGTGGCTTGGCGCAGCAGTTATCTGTTACCTACTCCGCGGCCACAGCACTATCCTTCCTGACCGTTTCGATCCTGTTCATCCCATGTGCGGCTACGGTCGCAGTCATCCGGCAGGAAACCGGTTCCTTGCGATGGACCTTATTGAATGTGGTTTTTATGCTTGCGCTTTCAGTGGGTTCCGCCTCCTTGGTTTATGCTATTGCTTCCAGGATCGGGATGTGAACATGCTCGAACGGTTATTGGCAGAAATTCGGCTGGGAGGCTCCTTGACAACCACCATCCTGGCCAAGCGGTTGAATACCAGCGTTGAAATGATCGATGCCTTGCTCGACAGATTGGTTCAATTCGGATTCATCAAGAACCTCAATCAGGATTGCTATGATACGAAATGTCAAAATTGTTCCTTGGGGGGCTTGTGCAAAAAAAACTCCCCAACGGGGAATCGGTTATGGACATTGTCATAACTTTCTATAGGATCGAATACTGAATGCTGAGGAATTGAGGTTATTTCACCAGATAATGTTTACACGGGGCAATACTCAATCCTCACTATATATCAAATAAGTATTTACCTCAATCCCCCTCTGGGCAGAGATACAGCTCTCCTTCCCTTGCTTCATACCGATGCATATCGGGGCGCATTTCGAAAACAATTCGGGTACAGATATGCTCAGACAGCATGCAAGGAGCGCAGCGAGTTGTATGGTGATTTTGGTCGATATTAGACGTAAAAGACGGCTATTTTCGCTTTTTCGACTGTATTTTTATCCATCGCACTGAAGAGGCCGCGGGTTCGAATCCGACCAGTCCTGACACAGGCAGTCAGGACTGGCGCAGGGCTAGTGTGACATTCGTATCGAATAATGGTTACTGGCCAGGTTTCCATTGGCTCAACGGTGTGAGCTGGATCTGCTTCGACAGATCATAGGCTGTCGCCAGGTCGCTTTCGCTTTCCACAAGGGCGCGCCCCATGACCATCACAGAGTTGTTCGGCGAGGAGATCTGTTTC
>JBGOYO010000013.1:0-16604 GCA_041479715.1 Anaerolineae bacterium | reverse complement strand
AGCATATAAGAGCATAGAATCATGTCCACCGGAGAGGATAAATCGATCTCGCCCGGGCCAATGAGGGTTGTGCGGATTGAAACGCAATTGGCGGGTCCATAACGTATAAGCCATTGCAGCCGCACCCATCGGCAGACCAGGGTGTCCAGAGTTCGCTTTTTGAACCGCATCAGCAGCCAAAAAGCGAATGGTATTGATCGCTCGATTCTCCAAATCTTTAGATGCTTTCATGCCTTCCTCCCACACTGATGATTGGCATATTTTACCGCTTAAGCATTCTTGTGGTTATTTTTCATACTAATACCCGTGACAATTATCACTAGTCTTGTATGTACTTATCCACTGGTATAGTTAATCTGGTTCGACAATAATATATTGACCAGCTTTTTAGATGTTACATTCTACCGTATGTTACAGTTCCTTGGTCACAAATTGAATACCTGGCTTTTAGATTTGTTCTTCAGAAGTACCTATTCTAATCCACCGGACATCCCGGCAGTATTAATTTAAGAGGAGGTTTGTATGGCGGAAGCCACAACGCAAGCACGAGCTCCAACGATTTTTGACCGAGTAGTAAGCGCAACACCAGGAAATCCGCGGCTTGAAATGTGCATTCAGTGCGGAACCTGCGGCGGTTCATGCCCATCTGGTGCCGATATGGATCACACTCCAAGAGCATTATTTGCAATGATCAAGGCGGGAATGGAAACCCAGGTGTTGAGTAGTAATACTCCTTGGTATTGCGTTTCGTGCTATTACTGCACGGTGCGCTGTCCTCAAGAGGTTCACGTTACTGATCTGATGTACACCCTCAAGAGGTTCTCCATTCAAAAGAATTACTTCAAAGACTCCTCTTCCGCTGATGCGCCTCCATTTTCCCAAACTTTTATGCATTATGTCGAAAATTACGGGCGCAGTTTCGAAATGGGTTTGGCTACCTGGTACCATCTAACCTATCATCCCTTGGATATGCCTAAAATCATGCCTATGGCGCTGGGTCTGTTACGTAAAGGTCGAATTGATCTAACCCCGACAAAAATAAAGGATATCGATGGGTTGAAGTCCATCCTGGCAAAAGCCAAAGAGCTGGAGGGTGTGATATGAAGTACGGATATTATCCCGGCTGCTCGCTTGAAAAGAACGCTGCCTCCTATAACGTTTCAACACTGGCTGTAGCTAAACCGTTGGGAATTGAATTCCAGGAGCTCGACGATTGGAACTGCTGTGGTGCATCAGAATACATGACCCTCAACCGCATGGCCGCTTACGCACTCATCACCCGCAACCTGGCACTGGCTGAAAAACAGCTCACCAACGGTAAGCAGGTTGTAGCCCCATGCAGCATGTGTTTTCTCAACTTAACCAAAGCTGATCATTATCTGGTAGATGACGAAAGCCTGGAAAAAAATGTCAACCTGGCACTAGCAGCAGGAAACATGCACTATACCCCGGGCTCGGTCAAAACCAGGCATTTACTAGAGATCATGATCGAAGATATCGGCCTGGATGCCATTTCTGCTCAGGTCACGAAGCCCCTGAGTGGATTGAAAGTTGCTCCATATTATGGATGCTTGATCACCCGGCCAGGCTACCTATCAAAATTCGATGACTACGAGTACCCGATGTCCCTTGACAAGCTCATGAAGGGACTCGGCGCAACCGTTGTCGATTACCCCATGAAAGCTCACTGCTGCGGCGGTCATATGACACAGATCAGCCAGGCTGTAGCGCTCGAACTGATCCGGCAACTGCTTCAGAATGCGGCTGAATACGAGGCAGACATTATCGTGACCCTCTGCCCTATGTGCCAGCTCAACCTGGATGCCTATCAGGCTGACGTTAATCGATTCTTCAAAACAAAATATCACATCCCCGTCCTATATTTCACCCAGATGATGGGTCTGGCTTTCGGCTTATCAGCCTCCGCGCTGGGTATCGGGAAAGAGCTTGTGGATGCACGCCCTGCCCTGACAAAAATTGGAGTACAAGTGCCTGAACCTGAACCTGCTAAAAAGAAGAAACCTTCCAAAGAAGAGCTTCCAATGCCCCGTATGCCGGAGGAGAGTTAGCCATGACAGAAAAAATTGGTGTTTACGTATGTCATTGCGGTAGTAATATCGCCGGCACTGTCGATGTCGCAGAAGTCGCCAAATGGGCGGCTGAGCAGCTTAAACATCGCGGGGTGATTATCGCCCGCGATTATAAGTTTATGTGCTCGAGCCTGGGACAGGAGCTGATCGAGAAGGATATCAAAGAACTCGGTTTAACCCGTGTGGTCGTGGCTGCCTGTTCACCTCACCTGCACGAAAAAACATTCCGCAACGCCTGTAAGAATGCTGGACTTAATCCTTACTTGTGCGAATTGGTCTCGATCCGAGAGCAGGTTTCGTGGGTCCATTCCGATAAGGTTGCTGCAACTGAAAAAGCTAAAGCGATCATCTCAGGTGGCGTTGAACGAATTATCTGGCATGAACCACTTACCCCGCTCAAAGTACCCATTCATCCGGATACGCTGGTAGTCGGTGGAGGTATTGCCGGGATCCAGGCTGCCCTCGAAATTGCCGATGCAGGTTACCACGTCGTCATGGTGGAACGTGAGCCCTCCATCGGTGGTCATATGGCTCAATTCGATAAAACCTTCCCCACACTCGACTGTTCTGCCTGCATTCTCACCCCGAGGATGGTTGATGTCGGAAATCATCCCAACATCACCCTGCTCACCTGGGCAGAAGTCACCCATGTGGATGGCTATGTGGGCAACTTCCAGGTGACCATTCGTCAAAAACCCCGCTATATCGATACTACGTTGTGTACGGGTTGTGGTATTTGCCAGGAAAAATGCCCGAAAAAAGTGGTCGATGAAGTATTTGAAGCCGGTCTTGGTTACCGCAAAGCAGTTTACACCCCCTTCCCCCAGGCAGTTCCGAGGTTTCCGGTTATTGATTACGAGAACTGCACGTTCTTCCAAAAGGGAACCTGCAAAGCTTGTGAAAAATTCTGCCCGACCAATGCCATCGATTTCAACCAGCAGGAAACTATGCTGCAAATCGATGTCGGGCAGATCATCCTTGCCACGGGTTATGACCTGTTTGATGCCCGCCGCATCCCGCAGTATGGTTATGGTCGCCTGGCGAATGTGTTCTCCAGCCTGGAATTTGAGCGCCTAACTAATGCTGCCGGTCCTACTGGTGGAAAAATCTTCCTGCGTGATGGAGTGACGGTGCCGAAGACCATTGGCATCGTCCATTGCGTGGGTAGCCGCGACAAGAATTACAACAATTACTGTTCCAGCATCTGTTGCATGCAAAGCCTTAAATTTGCGCATTTGGCTAAGGAGAAAACAGGCGCCGAAGTCTATAATTTCTATATCGACATCCGCACCCCTGCCAAAGCCTATGATGAGTTCTACCAGAGGATCATGGAAGAGGGGACTCACTTCATCCGTGGCCGTGTGGCTGAAATCACAGATGCCGCCCGAAATCTAGGTGAAGAGGGCAAGCTGATCATCCAGGCTGAGGATACCCTGATCGGCAAACAGCGCCGCATCCCCGTGGACATGGTGGTCTTGTCCGCTGGCTTGGAACCACGCCACGATGCCAAAGCCACAGCTCGCCTGTTCGGTCTCTCCTGCAGTGCAGATGGTTGGTTCATCGAGCGCCACCCGAAATTAGACCCTGTGGCGACGATGACCGAAGGTGTGTATATCGCCGGTGTGGTACAGGGACCGAAAGACATCCCGGCCAGTGTAGTCCAGGGTGCTGCCGCAGCTGCAAGAGCGCTCGGTAAAATCCAGCAAAAAGAAGTTGCCATGGAACCTATCCGGGCGACGATCAATCAGGATAAGTGCTCGGGATGCCGAATCTGCAATAATCTATGCCCCTTCAACGCCATCCTCTTCCATGAAGACAAGATGGTATCCGAAGTGAATCCGGCTCTGTGCCAGGGATGCGGTACCTGTGTGGCAGCCTGCCCCGCTGGTGCGATCACTGGAACAGGCTTCAGTAATCAGCAAATCCTGGCTCAGCTCGAAGGGCTGTTGTTGCTCAACATCAAACGACTTGAGCCAGAGCCTGTGCCGGTATAAAAGGAGAACACGATGAGCGATCAATTCGAACCTGTAGTAATCGGTTTCACCTGTAACTGGTGTAGTTATCGTGCGGCCGACATGGCAGGCACTGCCAGGATGAAATATTCACCCAACATCCGCTTGATCCGCCTGATGTGCTCCGGACGCCTTGACCCAACCTTTGTGATGAAGGCATTCGCCGGGGGTGCTGATGGCGTCATGATCACCGGCTGTCATCCGGGCGACTGTCATTATGTGGAGCAGAACTATAAAGCACTACGCCGTTTCATCATCCTCAAGAAGACCCTGCAGCAGCTGGGTATAGAAACAGGCCGGATAAAACTGCTCTGGGCCAGTGCCGCTGAAGGTGCCATCTTCACCGAAGAAGTCAACAAATTCGTCGAACAGGTGAGAGCTCTTGGACCATTACAATGGCCAACGAGTGGCGGTGGTTTGGAGAAGATGTTCGCAGTACCCGAACATATGCTCGTGGAGGAGGTAACCGCATGAGCACCAACGGAAAACCGAAATTCGCCATGTATTGGGCCGCCTCCTGCGGTGGCTGTGAGATCGCCGTGCTCAATATCCATGAGAAAATCTTGGATGTGGACGCCAATTTCGAGGTGGTCTTTTGGCCTGTAGCCATGGATGCCAAGTACAAGGATGTCGAAGCCATGGAAGATGGCTCGATTTTATTGACCCTCTTCAACGGTGCCATCCGCAATGATGAAAACGAGCATCTCGCTAAACTCTTGCGTCAGAAATCGAAAATCCTGGTCGCCTTCGGGTCCTGTGCCAATGAAGGTTGTATGCCTGCCCTGGCGAACCTGAGTAATATCCAGGAAATCATCGACACCGCCTTCACCACTCCCACTACCGACAACCCGCAGAATATTCGCCCCAATACCAGTTACATGGTACCTGAAGGTGAGCTCCACATCCCAACGTTGTATCCGGTTGTCAGGACGTTGGACCAGGTAGTGCCCGTGGATTACTATATGCCCGGATGCCCTCCTGAATCTCACCAAATCGCTGCGGTGATCGATCTGGTGATCCAGGTTTTACAGGGTAAAGCTGAGCTGCCTCCCGCCGGATCGGTAATCGGTGCCGGTAGTTCGACGGTATGTGATGAATGTCCACGTACACGGAACGAGAAGAAAATCAAGAAATTCGAGCGCATTCAGAACATCATGATCGATCCAGATTTGTGTATCCTGGAGCAGGGCGTGCTCTGCAGTGGACCTGCTACCCGCAGTGGCTGTACCGCTCTCTGCCCGAAAGCCGGAGCACCCTGCATCGGTTGTTACGGACCTGCTGAGGGTGCCGAGGATTACGGATCGCGCTTAATGACCGCCATCGCATCAGTGGTCGATAGCAATGATCCCGTTGAGATAGAAAAAATCTTTGAAGGTATCCCTGATCCAGCTGGACAATTTTATCGCTTCAATCTTGCTGGCTCGCTGCTACGCTTCAGTAAATCCGCGTGGAAAGGATAACCGGAGGAGGAACCTATGCAAAGAATATCAATTGACCCCATTACCCGGCTGGAAGGCCACGGAAAGATCGAGATTTTCCTCGATGACGAGGGCAATTTCGCCAACTCCTACTTCCAAATCCCCGAACTACGCGGCTTTGAGCGCTTCTGCGTTGGCAGGCAGGTGGAGGAAGTTCCCATCCTGACTAATCGTATTTGCGGAGTCTGCCCGGAGGCCCATCATATGGCGGGTGCCAAAGCCGTCGATGCAGTCTATCATGTGGACCCGCCTCGCACCGGCAAAATGCTCCGTGAGCTTCTTTACAGTGCTTTCTACTGCACCGACCACACGACCCACTTCTATGCCTTGGCTGGTCCCGATTTCATCATGGGACCTACCGCCCCGGTAGCTGAGCGAAATATCCTGGGTGTCATCCACAAGGTTGGATTAGAGATTGGTGGCAAGGTATTGCAGATGCGCAAGTACGGTCACAACGTCGTTGAGATGATCGGTGGACGTAAAGTGCACCCCTGCACCTCGATCCCGGGTGGTTTGACCAAGGGTATTACCAAGGAACAGCAGATCGAAATCGAACAAATGGGGCGTTGGGCGATCGAATTCGCCCAGTTCACTCTGCAGGCGTTCAATGACATCGTTCTGGGTAACAAGGAATATCTTGACCTGATCCTGGGAGATATCTACACCCACCACACATATTACATCGGCACAGTCGATGAGAATAATAAAGTTAACTTCTACGATGGCAAGGTAAGCGTCGTTGACCCTGATGGCAAGCGGATGGGGAAGTATGCCGCCAATGAATACATGGATTGGATTGCTGAGCATGTCGAGCCATGGACCTACCTGAAGTTCCCTTACCTTAAAAAGGTAGGCTGGAAAGGCTTTGTGGACGGCAAGGATTCTGGTGTCTATATGGCGACGCCTTTATCCCGGCTTAATGCAGCTGACGGCATGGCCACCCCGTTAGCCCAGGCTGAATATGAGAGGTTCTACAGTACGCTCGGTGGAAAACCGGTTCACCAAAGACTGGCGATCCATTGGGCTCGTCTGATTGAACTACTATATGCGGCTGAGCGTTGGGTGGAGCTGGCGACCGACCCGGAGATCACCAGCGATAATTACCGCACCATCCCCACTGCAACCCCAACCGAAGGTGTGGGCATTGTTGAAGCGCCACGCGGTACACTCACTCATCATTATTGGACCGATGAGCGGGGTGTGACCACCAAAGTAAACCTGATCGTTGGCACTACCAACAACTATGCACCTATCCAGATGTCCACCAAGAAGGCTGCTCAAAGCCTGATCAAGAAAGGCGGAGTGATCTCGGAGGGATTGTTGAATATGGTCGAGATGGCATTCCGAGCTTACGATCCGTGCTTTGGCTGCGCCACCCACAGCCTGCCGGGGCAGATGCCGCTCGAAATTATCATCAAGGATGCAAACGGTAATATTGTCAATGTCTTGAAACAATACTGCTGATATATATGACATGAAGGCTCTGGGACTCTCTCCTGGGGCCTTCACTCAATATTAAGTATAGATTTAAGTGAAAACATTAGTAGTCGGATTGGGGAACCCAATATTAGGAGACGATGGAATCGGTTGGCAGATTGCTCAAACATTGCAGCGAATAAAAGAAATTCCATCCGATGTTACGATTGAATGCCTGGCGATTGGTGGTATTAGCTTAATGGAAGCGCTCATCGATTACGACCGGGCAATTTTAATTGATTCGATTGTGACTCATCAGGTTGCGGTTGGAACGGTTACTTGTTATAAGCTTGGCGATTTACCAAACATGACCTCTGGGCATATGAGCTCTGCTCATGATACTTCACTCGTGGATGCCTTACAAATGGGCCAGTCTCTTGGGGCAAATTTGCCAGAAGACATTACGATTGTGGTTGTAGAATCTGAAAAAGTATATGAGTTTTCGGAAGAAATGACCCCGCCTGTAGCAGCAGCAGTACCTCCAGCATTAAAAATCATTCAGGATTTACTGATAGAATCGAATCCTGAAAAAGTTTCCCAATTAAAAAAGAAGAAAAGCTGAGGAGGAACACCGATGGTTTCACCAGAGTTATTACGACGTTATCCTTTCTTCGGTTCGTTGTCTGACGCTCAGATCAAGGCTATCGCCATGATTGCAGATGAAGAGATGATTGCAAAAGGTGCGGTTATCTGTGAGGAAGGCCAACCTGCTACGGCATTCTATCTCCTCGTTGATGGTGGAGTGAGCCTATATTACAAGTCTGAGGAAGAATTTTATCCGACCTCACGCAAGGATTTTTTAGTGGGAGAGATCGACCCGGGGGAGGTCTTTGCTATCAGTGTTTTCGTCGAGCCTTATAAATATACTTCTACGGTTAAAGCAGAACATGATTGCCGCGTGATCAAGTTCGATTCCGCAGAAATAAACAAGCTAATTGAAATAGATCCCCGATTATATTGCATTTTGATGAGAGAGACTGCTAAAGCAGCGATGGAACGGCTCGCCTACGCACGTGTACAACTGGCGGCTGCCTGGTCGAAATAAGGTTCACCAGCAACTCAAGGAGCGCAGGTATGGTTACCAAAGAAGATCTAATCTACCGACAGGTATTCACCCTAAAGGATGGGGCGCGGATCCTGCTCCGACCTCTCAATCAGGATGACCGGCAAGGATTAGTTGACTTGTTCACACCGGTATCGGCGGAAGATATCCGCTATATGCGTCACAATGTCAAAGACACACAGGTTATCTGTCAGTGGGTGGATGGATTGGACTATACCAAAGTCTTCCCCTTGGTGGCAGTTTTTGGAAGCCGAATTGTGGGTTTGGCCAGTCTGCATCTCAATCAGGGACCAGCCCGCCATCGTGCTGAAGTTCGTATTTTCCTCCCCAAGGATTTTCGCCATCGCGGTGTGGGCAGCAGGCTGCTTCAGGGTCTGATCGAGCTCGCCAAGCGTCATAATCTCTACCTGATTGAAGCGCAAATCCCAAGCGACCAGACACCCATCATCCGCTCCTTTCAAAACCTTGGATTTGAGCCAAAAACGGTCTTCGACGATTACTTCATGCTCCCCGATGGTGATTTACGGGATGTGACCCATCTAATTTTACGGTTACGGGCCTCGGATGATCAATTCTAATGCGGTCGCACCGGATCATCATGAAACTCGATTTTGGAGGATACTCTGCTGACGAAATTATATTATTAGCTATAATCTGACGGTTTAATATATTAGAAATGCCTTTGGAGGAACCCATGCAGAAAGTAACTTACGATACCCCCTCCCTTTACGGGGATCACCATGTTACCGAAGTCCGACGTATTTTATTAGAACTACCCGGTGTAGTGGATGTTTACGCCAGCAGCGCTTTTCAGGTCGTTGAGGTGACATACAACCCAGAAAAGATCAACGATTTAGAGATCGCCATGAAGTTGGATGAAGCTGGTTATCTGGGTGAATGGACGGTGCCTATCGAAGCAGGCGCCGCTGCTTATCACTCCGTTGATGGGCTAGAGCCATATTTCCGCCACACAGCAGCGTACGAACAAACTAAATTAACGGTAAGCTTCGCCCAAAATGTATCCTACCTGGGGCGCCCTCTTTGGCCATGCCCGGGCTTGGGTATCATTTCTAAGCCAATGGAGGATTAATCAATGGTACTTAAAGGTAAAAGGAGCTACGAGGAAAGATCATCAGATCCCGCAGCCCAGGAAATGCTCATCCGGGCAGACGAGCTGGGAATTGGAACTGCCTTTAGCCGCGCTGAAGAGATGGTCCCGTGCAATATCGGCGGGGCAGGCATGTGCTGCAAACAATGCGGAATGGGTCCCTGCAGGTTGACCAAGGAAGGTCAGGTTGGGGTGTGTGGTGCTACGATCGACACCATCCAGGCGCGTAATCTGGTGAGAGCAATCGCTGCCGGCACTGCCGCCCACTCAGACCACGGACGTGATCTGGCATTTACCATGAAAGCGGTTGCCAATGGTGAGACTGAAGGTTATATCATCCGTGATGTAGCCAAATTACGCAACGTCGCCTCGATCTACGGGATCAAAATTGAAGGACGCTCCCCCAATGACATCGCCAATGATTTAGCTGATTTATATATTTCACAATATGGTCAGCAGAGAGGTGAACTCGTCTGCATCAAGCGCGCCCCGGCAAAACGCCAAAAAATTTGGCGGGAGCAGGGTGTTATACCGCGTGGGGTTGACCGCGAAGTGGTGGAAGCGCTGCATCGCACCCACATCGGTGACGATCAAGATGCCGTCCACATTTTACAGCATGCCATTCGCACAGGACTGGCGGATGGTTGGGGCGGCAGCATGATGGCGACCGACATCTCCGACATCTTATTCGGAACCCCCGCCCCTCTGCTCGGTCAGGCTAACCTGGGCGTTTTGAAAGACGATATGGTCAATGTCGTTGTGCATGGTCACGAACCGACCCTGAGCAACATGATCGTGGCAGCCTCCCAGGACCCGGAAATCATCGAATATGCCAAGCAGGCAGGCGCCAAGGGTGTAAATCTCTCTGGTATTTGCTGCACAGCCAATGAAATCCTGATGCGCCAGGGAATCCCCGCTGCAGGCAACTTCCTGCATCAGGAATTAGCAATCATGACTGGTGCAGTGGAGGCCATGGTTGTGGACGTCCAATGCATCATGCAAGCCCTGGTAGAACTGGCAGGGCACTTCCACACCAAGATCATCACTACCTCCCCCAAGGTAATGATCAAGGGAGCGACCCATATTGAATTCGATGAGCATAAAGCGCTCACGATTGCCAAGCAAATCCTGCGTCTGGCGATCGATAATTATAAGAACCGCGGCAAGATCCACATCCCCAATGTGCGCGAGGACCTGATCCCTGGTTTCTCTCACGAGTACATCAATTACATGTTGGGCGGCAGCTACCGAGCCTCCTTCCGACCTTTAAACGATGCCATCATGGCAGGTCGCATCAGGGGCGTAGCAGCGATTGTTGGGTGCAATAACCCCCGTAGTAAGCAGGATTACCTCCACACCTACGTTACCCAGGAGCTTCTTATGCAAGATGTCCTAGTCGTGGAAACAGGCTGTGGTGCCATCGCGGCTGCCAAGCTCGGTTTATTGTTGGGTGAGGCCGGTTTGGATAAGGTTGGCCCTGGTTTACGCGAGATATGTGAGACTGTTGGAATTCCACCCGTCCTCCATATGGGTTCGTGCGTGGATAATACCCGCATCCTGACGGTCTTGACCCAGATGGTTGCTGAAGGCGGTCTCGGCGATGATATCGATCAGATTCCTGCCGTCGCTCTGGCCCCTGAGTGGATGAGCGAAAAAGCGCTGGCTATTGCCACGTACTGCGTGGCTTCCGGTGCCTACGTCATCTTCGGTGGCGCCAGCCCCATCAGCGGTATGCCCGATCGTGTCTCAGACAGCGATATCGTCCTCAAATACATCAGCACAGAGGGTTGGGAGAAGATCTACGGTGGAAAGCTAGAGTTCATCAATGATACCGACGAGATGATCCGCCGATCCCTGGAGCATATCGACAAGAAGCGCGCTGCTCTTGGATTGTCGGTGTATGACCCTACCCGTTTTGGGCGCAGTGGTGATACCCGTATGCTCGAATTTGAAAAACTGCCTATTGCTGAACGTCGGCAGAAAATTTACGGCACCGCTGCCGACTAAGCGGGAAGAGACAATCCGGAGGACTTATGTCACGATACATCGCTACAAGAGCCATCCGGGGTGCCAACGCCCTGGTGACTGAAGCAGAATTAATGCTGAACCAAGCCTTGAAGGAAAAAGGACCTGAAACTCCGGTCTCTTTCCCAAACACGGCTTATTACATCCCGGTCATCGCTGGGATGACCGGAGTGACGGTTGAAAAATTAGGACAGCTCCAACAGATAATCAATCATGCCCGTGGTCTGCTCCATCCAACTCCATCAGCAAACAAGTGGACGCCTTATCTTGGTGAAACACTCGACAGTGGTATGGCCACTCTTTTAGCTGCTGAGACGATTGAGGTTGTCCGCTTTATTTACGGCCTGCAACCCGAGCCGATGCCCGGATTAACCCTGGCGGGGGCAACCCAATATGGAGATCAGAATGGTTCCGGGCACCTCAATGGTCCCATTGATGATATCCGCCTGAGGACATGGGGTATCCAATTGGTGGATGGGCGTATGCCCGGTTTCGCTGCCATCGTTGGGGCTGCCAAATCCAATGAAGTCGCGGTAAAGATCGTCCGTGAGCTCCAGCGGCGCAACATCCTGTGCTTCCTCTCCGGTAATGTCAATGGACGGAGCATTATCAACCAATTGATGGAAGAGGGCGTTGAGTTGGGATACGATACCTATACCGTTCCCTTTGGCACCGATACGATCAGCGCCATCTATGCCCTTGGATTTGCCACCCGCTCAGCACTCACATTCGGAGGTCTGAAGATGGGGCAGGCTCGTGAGATCCTGCTTTACAATCGTGCGCGCGTGTTTGCCTTCGTATTGGCATTGGGAGAAGTCGATGACCTAAAATACGCGGCTGCCGCAGGTGCCATCAACTATGGTTTCCCGGTCATCGCTGATACTGTCATCCCCGAGATCCTGCCTACAGGTGTGACTACATTTGAACATGTAGTGAGCATGCCATTTGAAGAAATCGATGGCAAGGATGACCTTGAGAAGGCTGAGCGCCTGGTGCAGAAATGCATTGAGGTGCGCGGCGTCAAGCTTAAATTGACTGAAGTGCCGATTCCTGTACCCTATGGCTCGGCTTTCGAAGGTGAAGTGGTGCGCCGTAACGACATGCGGGTTGAATTTGGTGGCAAGAATGCCAAATGTTTCGAATACCTCGAGATGGCTGACCTTGAAGATGTTGTGGATGGGAAGGTGGAGGTTGTAGGACCAGACTTTTCGAACATCCCAGACCAGGGCTATATGGATATGGGTGTTGTCGCCCAGGTTGCAGGGCGCCAGATGCAGAAGGACTTCGAGCCTGTACTCGAGAGGCAGTTCCACTATTTTGTCAACGGTGCCTCAGGCATCCAACACATTGGTCAGCGTGATATTACCTGGATCAGAATCTCAAAGAACGCCGCCGATAAAGGTTTCAGCCTTGAACACTTCGGTAAGATCTTGCATGCCCGCTTCCATGGCGATTTCGGTGCCATCGTAGATAAAGTCCAGGTGACCATCTACACCGATCCGGTTAAATTCGAGCAGTGGTTGACTAAAGCGCGGGCCGCTTACGATTATCGCAACAAGCGCCTGGCAGATTTAACAGATGATAAAGTCGAAGAGTTTTATTCCTGCACCTTATGCCAATCCTTCGCCCCAAACCATGTTTGTGTGGTCACTCCGCAGCGCCTTGGCTTATGCGGTGCTTATAACTGGTTGGATTGCAAAGCGTCTTTCAGCATCAACCCTACCGGTCCCAACCAGCCGATCAAGTTGGGAAAGTTAATCGATCCAATAAAAGGCTATTGGACTGGCACAAACGACTACGCAATCGTTGGCTCGCATGGGGTGGTCAGTGAAGTGACAATGTACTCGATCATGGAGAACCCGATGACTGCCTGTGGATGTTTCGAGTGCATTTGTATGCTCATCCCTGAGGCAAACGGAATTATGGTCGTTAGTCGGGAAGATCCTAGCATGACCCCTGCAGGAATGACCTTCAGCACGCTGGCAGGAATCGCAGGTGGTGGGTTACAAACCCCCGGTGTGATGGGAGTGGGAAAATTTTATCTCACTAGTCCAAAATTCATTTCAGCTGATGGTGGTTTCAAGCGCATCGTTTGGATGAGTAGTTGCTTGAAAGAAATGATGGCCGATGAATTCAAGTTTGTAGCTGAGCGCGAAGGCGACCCAGATTTGCTCGAAAAAATCGCCGATGAGCACCATGTGACTACGGTTGATGAGCTCCTTACCTGGTTGACGGAGCACGATCATCCCGCCTTGAAGATGGATCCTATGTTCTAAGGATAATTCAGCTAAAAAAGGAGTGAGACTTATGCCTGTAGAGATACCCAAGGATAACTGGCCCGGAACCGTCCGTACCGTAACGATTGGTGCTTCTGTCGCAGATGGCGGTACGCGCACCACCACTATTACAGTTGGCGGTGAAAAAAACCTACCTTTCCTTCATTTTGAAACAAAATCCCCTAATCGTCCCGTTATCGCCATCGAAATCAAAGATCATCGGCCCGAAGATTGGTCACCGTTGCTATTGGAAGCCTGGGGCGAGGCAGTGAATGACCCGGTTAAATGGGCTAAAGCTGCCGAAGCTAAAGGCGCCGATTTAATCGAGCTGACCCTCTCTTTGAACGATATATCTGGCAAGCCCACGACCCCCGAAGCTGCGGTAAAAACCGTCAAAGACGTCCTGGCTTCTACCGGGTTACCCCTCATCGTGTTTGGACCTGGTCAGGCTGAAGCCGATAACACCTTGTTGGTTGCTGTAGCTGAAGCTACCAAGGGAGAACGGCTGGTATTGGGGATCGCCGAAGATAAAAATTATCGCACCATTATTGCCACAGCTATGGCAAATGGGCATCTGGTGAACGCACGCTCACCCATGGATGTCAACCTCGCCAAACAGCTGAATATCTTGATCAGTGACATGGGCATGCCCCTTGACCGCGTTTTGATGGACCCAACCACCGGCGCACTCGGATATGGGATTGAGTATGGTTTTTCTGCCATGGAGAGGCTCCGACAGGCCGCTCTGCAGGGTGATGCCATGACCCAGCTTCCCATGCTGGTCACCCCCGGCTATGAAGCCTGGAAGACCAAAGAGGCAAAGGTGAATGCGGGTGTCCCAGAAGCATGGGGAGACTGGTTAGAACGTTCAATCAACTGGGAAACATTAACTGCCATGACTTTGATCGAAGCAGGCGCTGATATAGTCGTCCTGCGTCATGCAGAGAGTGTCCGGCGGGTCAAGGCGGCGATCGCAGACCTGATGGCTGCCGCCTATACCCTGGCCTGACCCAACGAAAGCAGAATAATAAGCTAACAACGGAGATGGAATATGGCTCTGACTGGCATTCAAATATATAAATTACTCCCTCAAACCAATTGTAAAGAGTGCGGTTTTCCCACTTGCCTGGCTTTTGCCATGAAACTGGCAGCCAAACAGGTCGAGTTATCCGCTTGCCCATACGTCACCCCTGAAGCGAAAACCCAACTAGCTGAATCATCTGCTCCACCCATCCGGCTTATTTCCCTAAAATCTGACGGGTACGAAGTCAAAGCTGGCAATGAGGTGGTCCTCTTCAGGCATGATAAGACCTTCTATAACAAGCCTGGATTATTCATCCGGGTATATGATAACCAACCTGTCGATGCGATTAAGTCCCTGGTTGCCGCCGCGAACGCTTATGCGGTCAATTATGTCGGGATGGACCTGACCGTAGACGGTTTTGCCGTCGCCTCCACATCAGGTGACCCGAATGCATTCACTACTGCCGTGCAAGCTGTCCGTTCGGTCAGTAAACGGCCGATCATCTTGATGACCCGCGATGAAGCTGTCGCAAAAGCTGGTATCAAAGCCTTACCAGGTGAAACACCTCTCATCTATGGCGCTGATAGCAAGAACTGGGAAGCTTTTGCCGACCTGGCGAAAGAAAACAAAGCTGCCCTTGGCCTTGTGGCTGGGTCGCTCGCAGAGACTGCAGAATTGACTGATAAGATCAAAGCCAAAGGCGTCGAAGACCTGGTGATCGATCCAGGTGGACGCGATCTGGGTGCCGGACTGGCAATTGGCACCACCATCCGCCGTCTGGCGATCAAGAAGAACTTCCGTGCCCTCGGATACCCGGTGATCACTTTCCCAGGTGACGTGGGTGACCCGGGTTTGGAAGCGGTGCATGCAGCCCAGGCGATCACCAAATACGCAGGCTTTATCGTGCTCGACCATTTCAACCCGGCGGCAATCTATCCATTACTGGTCCTGCGCCAGAATATCTATACTGATCCACAAAAACCGATTCAGGTTCAACCCGGCATCTATGAGATCAACGCTCCCAAAGCCGAATCTCCTGTGCTGGTCACAACCAACTTCAGCATTACCTACTTCAGTGTAGCCAATGAAGTTGAAGGTTCAGGGTTACCTGCCTGGCTGTTGGTGACCGATGCCGAAGGTATGAGTGTATTAACTGCCTGGGCGGCAGGTAAATTCGATGCCGAGCGGATTGCGAAGGCTGTCAAAGGATTCAATATCGCTGATAAAGTCTCACGAAAACGGATCGTATTACCAGGCCATGTCGCTGTTTTATCCGGAGAGCTGGAAGGTGAATTACCCGATTGGGAGATCCGGGTTGGTCCGCGCGAAGCCGTTGACCTGCCCGCCTTTATGAAACAAGCGTTATAAGCTCATCCTTGCGTGCGGGTGGAAGCTTGAATTTAATATCACGCGGTGAGAGTGGTTGTAAATATCTTGCATGACTGAACACACGGTCACCTTTGATATCGCCAAACGGCCAGTGCGCGTCCCCACGGGCACGCTGTTGAGTGAGGCCGCGCACATGGCGGGTGTCGAAATCGGCCAGCCTTGCGGCGGGCAGGGCCGCTGTGGCCGGTGTGCTGTCCAGGTCACTACTGGCGAAGTCCGCAGGCGCAGCAGCCTGCGTTTGAGCGCTGAAGATGTAGCCCAGGGGTACGCCCTTGCCTGCCAGTCGGTCATCGAAGGTGATATTTCGGTCACAATCCCTCCTCAAGAAAAAATCGAGCGCAGACTCACCACCGACCGAACTGCTATCGAAGTCACCGTCCCACCGGATTATGACCCGCTTTATGTTCAAACAATCCGCCGGATCAGCTTGCGCCTGTCCCCACCCCGCCTGGATGACCAGACTGATGACTGGAGTCGTTTAAAAACCGCCCTTCGCCAGAAAACGGGTATCGAAGACGTCAGTATCTCGCTCAACCTGTTACAAAAAATGGGCAGCGTACTGCGTGAAAATGACTGGCAAATCACCGTTATTACCGATACGCATATCGAGCTTGATGGTCAGCGCACGGATGAGCGTTTGGTGACAATCATTCCTGATCTCGT
>JBGOYO010000012.1:0-17073 GCA_041479715.1 Anaerolineae bacterium | reverse complement strand
TCCCCAGGGTCCGACACGGTTCGGACCTAACCGGTCCTGGATCCGGGCATAAAGCTTGCGTTCCAGCCAGATGGTGAAGATGACCAGACCGAATCCGAACATCCCCACCACACCCGCGGCAATAAACGTGATGATCACACTGGCCACTTGCTGGGAAATTCCAATACTCACCAATAGATTTCCCAACCAATTTCCAATGAAGGTAATCGGATCGCTAAAGAAATTCATCCTGCTCTCCTGGATAAAATCAATAACTTATAGATAAAGCAACAAAGAAAAGGCTGAGGATACCTTCCATCAGCCTTTATTTTTTTACCAACCATAACTACTACGCCCACTCCAAAACGCCTTTTCGCCAGGCAGCTAATAACTCAGCAAACAAGATGAGGATAAATATCACCCCAGATAGCACACCGAATAATGAAAGCTGCCCAAAAGCGACAGCCCATGGGAAAAGGAATACCAGCTCGACGTCAAATACCAGGAACGTCAAAGCGAAAATATAATACTGCACCCTGAATTGAACCCATGTTTCCCCCACGGTTTCGATTCCGCATTCATATGTTTGTGATTTTGGGGTACTTGGTCTATGAGGACCAATTAAACCTGCTAAAATAATTGGTGCTCCAGGAAATAAAGCGACAATGAGCAGAAATAGACCAATAAAAAGCCAATCACTCTGCATGATCATTCTCCTGTATATGGGAATTTCCTACATAATCCCGACCCATTTTTAGAAGTAAGTGCTTTAGCAGGCACTGAGGGTTTAACGCGGTAATTTTACCATAAGTAAAAATCGTGTCAACTTGTCTTAAAACACATGTTTTAACGGATTACATCCTGATCAAAACCCGTGATTGGTTTGATTTTACCTCCATGCGATGTATAATTTTGCCAGAGGATTTATCGAATGCGGTTTGAAGATTGTTCTTGGTTTGATGTCGAAAAATATCTAAAAAATGAAGACCGCTTGATCTTCATTTTAGGAGCGTGTGAGCAGCATGGCTATTTGAGCCTGTTGTGTGACTCCAAGATTCCTCTGGCCTTAGCAGACGCTGCCAGCCAGCAGACAGGGGTATTGGTGGCGCCTGTCGTCAATTATGGCATTTCACCTTATTTCCTTGATTACCCTGGAAGTTTCAGTTTGCGATTAACCACGTTAGTAGATCTGGTTGAGGATATCGTGCGCAGTGCCTACCGCCAGGGTTTTCGCCGCATGCTGTTTCTGAATGGTCATGGTGGAAATGATCCTGCTCGCGCCCGGCTATATGAAGTTGCGAACACGCTGCCCCAGCTCCAACTAGCCTGGTATGCCTGGTGGCAATCCCACAGCGTTGAGCTTGCCGCGATGAAACATGAGCTTCACTCGTATCATGCTGCCTGGATCGAAGCCTTCCCTTTTACCAGGGTCGGTGACCTTCCTGATGGAGAGAAAGTGCCACCGCATATCCCGGGCTTGGTTAACTCAAAAGTTGCCCGCCAGCTCTACCAGGACGGTGTTTTTGGCGGACCTTACCAGGTTGATGATGCGATCATGTCTGAGATATTTGCAGCTGCTCTGGCAGACGTCTTGCAGCTGTTAAAGTTTGAATAACGCCAAATTTGAAAATAAGAATCAAAAATTAACTGAGGAGATAAAATGCCTGAGCATATCAGAGAAATTATCAAGACCGATCGAGCCCCGAAAGCAATTGGACCCTATTCAGCCGGAGTGAAAACGGATAGTTTCATTTTTACCGCGGGTCAGGCGGGGATAATTCCCGAGACCGGGAATATTGTCGATGGGGGAATAGAGCGTGAAACCAGGCAAACTCTAATCAATATTCAGCATATCCTTGAAGAAGCTGGCTCATCGCTGGATCTGGTCGTCAAAACCACAGTATTTCTTCGGGATATGGCAGATTTTTCCCGCATGAATGCTGTCTACGCAGAATTCTTCAAAGCCGACCCTCCTGCCAGATCAACAGTTCAGGTGGCCGCCTTACCTAAAGGGGCGGCGGTAGAAATCGAAGCCATCGCTTTACCCGGTAGATAATTTCCCCCTCATCGTACAGGATGATCTGGTTATTCTCTACCGCAAACTGAAATCCATAGCATCATGTCTTCCATTTCCTCCAATGTTTGAAGTTTCAGTAATCGTGCCCTGCTATAACGAAGAAGCGAGGATTCAAACGCTTCTGGAAGCGATCTATGGACAGTCATATCCGATCAGTCAGATCGAAGTGGTCATCGCAGATGGATTATCGACCGACGGCACGAGAGCAGTTATAGCTGATTTTAAATCGAGCCACACTGACCTGGAGATCAGGGTTGTTGATAACACTCGTCGTGTGATTCCCTCCGGGTTAAATCGGGCCATCGAGGCTGCAGGCGGCATTTACATCGTCCGGCTCGATGCACACTCAATTCCCTGCGCCGATTACATCCAAAATTGCATCCAGGGACTGAAAGATGGTCGGGGTGACAATATCGGCGGTGTATGGAAGATCCAGCCCGGAGCTGCCACATGGATCGCCAAATCCATCGCAAGCGCCGTAGCTCACCCGATCGGTGCCGGAGATGCCCGCTACCGAATTGGCGGCGTGGCACAGGAAGTGGACACCGTCCCATTTGGCGCCTTCAAAAAGGACCTCATTCAGCGCATCGGCATGTATGATGAGACCTTGCTCTCCAACGAAGATTATGAATTAAATGTCCGGCTGAGGCAATCTGGTGGCCGAGTGTGGATGGACCCCACAATATCCTCCATCTATTTTTCAAGATCAACGCTGTGGGACCTGGCCAGGCAATATTGGCGTTATGGATATTGGAAAGCGCAAATGGTGCGTAGATATCCAGAGACACTGCGCTTGCGTCAGATCATTCCCCCGGCGTTCGTGTTATCGTTACTCGGCTTGAGTGTCATATCATTAATATGGGATCTGGCGCGTTGGTTGTTAGCAATTATTGTGATACTATATATTATTATTATCTTCGGCATTGGTATCCAAATGAGTCTAAAACATAATAGTTTTTCATATGCCATTGGTGTCCCACTGGCAACAGCCACAATCCATCTCTCATGGGGTACTGCGTTCCTATGGGGGCTGATGTTTAAACCCAGGTTAAACAGGTCTTAGGAATGATCGCAGCGAAGACCACTCCCACTTCAGCGAAGTGGCGGCTCAGACCGCGCGAACGTCGCACCCTCCTGTTCCTGGTGGATTTACTCATGGCAGTAATTGCCATGTTCATCGCTATCTATGTCTGGTCTGTCGCCGATCCGTACCAATCGATGTCGCTTGACTTTATCCGTAACCTTCCGGCCTGGTTTTTCTTGCTTCCATTCATCTGGCCTATCCTGATGGCTCGCCTTTACGACGAGCACCGCGCACGCGATCCTGTTGGAACTCTGCGCAATATTGCTTTCTCGGCCGTGATCGGACTGATTCTTTACATGGTGTTCTATTTCACCTTTCCAACACCGAAATCACTGCCGAGGATTAGCGTCGCTTCCTTCATGCTTAGTGCATTTATCCTCACATTATTCTGGAGGCTGTTATACATCCGGATTTTTACCGCGCCTCAGTTCATGCGCCGTATGCTGCTGGTGGGTGCTGGTGATACCGGCAAGATCATGCTGCAAATCATCAACGAGCATAAACCGCATCCATATATTATGGTTGGCATCGTTGATGATGATCCCCAAAAGATCGGCAAAATGATCGAGGGCTATGAAGTATTCGGCGGGAATGATAGATTGCTGAATGTAATTTGCGAGCATCAGATCACCGACCTGATCGTCGCCATCTCCGGGCAAATGCAGGGTGGGATGTTCCAGGCGCTCTTGGATGCCCAGGAACTGGGCACCGAGATCATCCGTATGCCGGTCGCCTACGAAGAGCTGCTCCATCGTGTCCCAATTCGTTACCTCGAAGCAGAATGGATCCTGCGCTCATTCGTCGATAAAGCCCGATCGGAGACCTTTTCTGAGATGGGAAAGCGCGGTTTGGACATCCTGGGTGGGCTGATTGGAATGTGTTTAATGCTCATTTTTTACCCATTTGTGGCTGTGGCAATCCTGGTTGAGTCTGGTCGACCAGTACTATATAAGCAGGTGCGGATGGGTCGGGGCGGTCAGCTATACAATATTTATAAATTTCGGACCATGTGGCAAGACGCAGAACCAGACGGTCAACCACAGTGGGCGGAGGAAAATGATCGCCGCGCGACCAGAGTGGGTCGCATACTGCGTAAAACCCATATTGACGAGATTCCCCAATTCTATAACGTGCTACGCGGAGAGATGAGCCTGGTCGGTCCGAGGGCTGAACGTCCTGAGCTGGTCGAATGGTTCCAGCAGCATGTCCCATTCTACCGTGCCCGTCTATTGGTGCGCCCTGGGATGACCGGTTGGGCACAGGTAAACCAACAGTATGCTTCCACCATCGATGAAACCATTGAAAAGCTAGAGTATGATTTGTTCTATATCATGCACCGCAGCTTCCTGATGGACCTGCGAATCATTGCCCTGACACCTACGCTGATTCTAAGTTTGAGAGGTAGATAATTTGAAACCTCACTTCCTATCCAGAAATCGGACAGTTCTGGCGGGGGATCTTTTTTTCATTGTCGTCTGCGTCCTTGGAAGTATCATACTGCGCATTCCATTTGGGGCACGGCTATATGACTTCAGGTACCAAATTGTGGTCATGCTGGTGGTCGCACTGCTAGTAAAACCGCTTGTTTATTTTCAATTTGGTCTGTATCGACGGTTGTGGGAATACGCCAGCATCCGTGAGCTAAAACTGATCGCCATCGCAGTCACCACAGCCTCTATTCTAGTCACAGTCATCGTCCTCGTCATTTCTTTCTTAATGCCACATTGGGAATTTTCGCGTGGTGTATTGGTCATTGATTACGTCCTTTCTCTCCTGGCAGTTGGAGGTTTGCGTTTTTCTTACCGGGTGATTTCTGAAAGCCAGTCAACCTCCTCACAGCCCATCAGCCGACCCAAGCGGGTTTTGATCGCTGGTGCAGGTGATGCCGGGGCGCTCGTCGTGCGGGAGATGCAGCGTAATCCTCAAGCGAACTTGAACCCGGTTGGGTTTGTGGATGACGATCCCGCTAAACAAAACCAGGAGATCCACGGGACGCCCGTGATCGGTAAATTGGATGAATTGGCTCACTTAATCGATGCAAAGAAAGTAGATGAGGTGATCATCGCCATCCCCAGTGCTCCGGGACAGGTGGTGCGTAAAGTAGCAGACATATGCCGAACAAAAAACATTCCCTCGCGCACCATGCCCAGTCTGCATGAGCTGATCGGGGGGAAAGTGAGTGTCAACCGCTTGCGGGAAGTCGATATTACCGACTTGTTGCGCCGTGCTCCCACCCATATCGACAATGAACTGGTCGGGTTGAGCCTGAGTAGGCGGCGTGTACTGGTCACCGGAGCGGGTGGCTCGATCGGGCGTGAACTGTGCCGTCAGATTGCGCGTTGGGATCCATCTGAATTATTTCTATTGGGACATGGTGAAAATAGTATTTTTGAAACATTAATCGAGCTCGAACAGAGCTATCCAGCTTTGAAACTACATCCACTTATTGCGGATATTCGCGATAAGGAACACATCAATAACCTGTTCTCAACATATCAGCCGCAGGTTGTCTTCCATGCAGCAGCTCATAAGCACGTGCCTTTAATGCAAGCGAATATCGAGGAAGCCGTCAGCAACAATGTTCTCGGCACGCGTACGATCGTTGATGCTTCGATAAAATATAATGTAGAGCGGTTGGTAATGATATCCACTGATAAGGCCATCTGCCCCACCAGTGTTTACGGAGCCACTAAACGGATCGGAGAGATGCTCGTTCTGGATGCGGCACGTAGGACGGGTAAATCCTTCTCCGTCGTACGCTTTGGGAATGTGCTGGGAAGCCGTGGCAGCGTTTTATTGCGCTTTAAACGGCAGATCGACTATGGTGGTCCAGTGACGATCACCCATCCCGATATGCAGCGCTATTTTATGACCATCCCCGAAGCCGTACACCTCGTCTTGCAGGCCTCAGCCATGGGCAAAGGTGGCGAAGTATTCGTGCTTAATATGGGTGAACAAATCAAAATCCTTGACCTGGCCCAGGATTTGATCCGCCTGTCGGGGCTCGAGCCAGGCAAGGATATTGAAATCGTTTTTACAGGTATCCGGCCTGGAGAAAAGTTAAGTGAAGCATTGTGGGATGAAGGAGCTGATTACCTGTCCACCACCCATCCGGATATCCTGCGCCTGAACGAGAATGAAGTATTGCCCAGTAATGATCTGGATGCGGTGACAAATAATATTATCAAGCTTGGGATAAACGGCGATCCTGAACAAATTGTAAGTATGATGAATAAGACCGTCCCTGGAGCGGTGGTGAGCAGTACTCCAGCGCCAGATATAACTTCGATGATCTAACCGATTATGGTGCCGATGAGCCCAATCGAGTGGGATACATTCATCTCTCGATTTCCCAGTCCTCATATCCTGCAAACCTCGGCGTGGGGGCAGCTAAAAGCTGATTTTGGATGGCAGCTGGCTTATAACATTTCACTCACCTGTGGGGCACAAATCTTGATCAAGCGGATTTTTCCTGGGGTTAATTTTGCCTATATCCCCAAAGGACCTGTTGGCACGCAATGGGACCCACTGTGGCCCGAAATTGATGCAGTCTGCCGGAATCTACATTGTGTTTTTTTAAAAGTTGAACCTGATTTGTGGGAAGCTGAGCACACGCTTATGGATGCTGCCGAAGATATCCTCCCCATTGGGTTTATTCAAAGCCGCCACACCATCCAACCCCAACGCACCCTGGTGGTAGACCTAACCGGTGATGAATCGCAAATCCTCGGCCGAATGAAGCAAAAGACCCGCTACAATATTAACCTTGCCCTCAAGAAAAATGTAGTTGTCCGCCCACATAGTGATTTGACCGACTTTTACGATCTAATGAAAATCACGGGGCAGCGTGACGAGTTTGGTATTCACAGCCTTGAATATTACCAGCGCGCATTTGACCTCTTCCATGCCCATGACCAGTGCCAGCTGCTCCTGGCAGAATTCGATCGTGAGCCTATCTCAGCCTTGATCATATTCAGAGTCGGGGCTCGCGCCTGGTATTTTTATGGTGCTTCCTCCGATTTACACCGCGATCGTATGCCTAACTACCTCCTGCAATGGGAAGCGATGCGATGGGCGAAATCTCAGGGTTGCGATGAATATGATCTGTGGGGTGTCCCAGACGAGGATCAGGAGACCCTGGAAACGAATTTTGCCTCCCGGAGCGATGGACTGTGGGGGGTTTATCGTTTCAAGCGCGGGTTCGGCGGACACTTGAAACGCTCAGTGGGAGCATGGGATCGGGTCTATAATCCCTTTATGTACCGTGCATATTCTATGTGGTTAAAATATCGAAAAGTTGAAGCATAATTTATAAGGGCGATCAAATGCTTCCCAATAACCCACTCACCCTGAATCCGATCCAATGGAACGCTGCCGTCTCACGGTTGCCTGGGGCGCACTTGCTGCAAACCTGGGAATGGGGGCAGGTAAAAGCGCATTTCGGCTGGCAGCCCAGCCACTTGTTGTGGATTAAACAGGGTGACCGGTTTCAGCTATCGATAAATCAATTCCCTGATAATCAGCCTCAAGAACAAGAGGTGGCAGCTGCGCTGACTCTGCAGCGGAATATCACCATTGGCGGATTCTCACATAAGATGGGGGTGATCTACGTCCCAAAAGGACCCTTGCTTGATTGGTATGACACTCCTTTGCGCCACCAAATAATCGCCGATCTGAAAGAATTCGCTCAAAAACACAATGCCATATTTATAAAAATTGACCCCGATTTCGAGCTTGGAGAAGGTATTCCTGGCAACCCCGGCTCGAATGAAAACCTGCTTACCGGGAATGTGACCAAAGATCTTAATGAGGCGGGGTGGCAGTTTTCTCAGGAACAGGTCCAATTCCGCAATACGGTGTTAATCGATCTTACTCCCGGCGAAAATCAGCTGCTTGCCAACATGAAGCAGAAGTCCCGCTACAACGTAAATCTGGCGCTTCGCAAAGGGGTGGGAGTGCGAACGGGTCAACCCGCCGATATTGATATGCTCATCCGCATGTACGCTGAAACTTCTGTGCGTGATGGCTTTGTCATCAGGAATGATGACTATTACCGGGAGGTGTGGAAATCGTTCATGTTTCACGCCACACCCAAGCGACTTGATCAACCGGTTGCCGAGGCGCTGATAGCAGAAGTTGACGGGGAACCCGTTGCTGCTGTGATCATCTTTCGTTTCGCAGGCAAAGCCTGGTATCTATACGGCATGTCTCGCACCGCCCATCGTGATAAAATGCCCAACTACCTGCTCCAATGGGAGGCGATCAAGCGCGCCAAGGTAGCCGGCTGCACGGTTTACGATTTATGGGGTGCTCCAGATGAATTTGTTGAAACAGATCCCTTGTGGGGTGTGTTCAGGTTCAAGGAGGGGCTCGGAGGGAAAGTCCATCGCTACTTGGGCGCATGGGACTTACCCATGAATCGGATGTTATACCGCCTATATACGAGAACGCTGCCGGGTCTTCTGGATATCATGCGTAAACAGGGTAAGGCAAGCACGAAACAAGGCATAGGACAATCAGCATGAAGACAATCCCGCGTATTAAGTTCGCTCAGCTCCCCACGCCGATTGAAGCTCTTCCCCGCCTCTCAGCCAGGTTGGGTGGACCGAAACTTTTTGTGAAACGGGATGACCTGACTGGTCTGGCGTTCGGGGGTAATAAAATCCGCAAATTAGAATATTTACTAGCTGAGGCTCAGGCGAATGGTGCCCGGACGATCATTACTTCAGGTGCGCTGCAATCCAACCACTGTCGGCAAACCGCTGCAGCCTGCGCTCGTCTCGGTTTTGACTGTATTCTCGTTCTATCAGGTGAAAAACCACACCTCCCAACCGGGAACTTAATGTTGGACCAGCTGTTCAATTCGAAAATAGTGTGGACTTCCCTTCAAGAGCGTGAACACGTCCTCGATGATACTTTTAGAGAAGCCTGGAACGCAGGGCAGCGCCCATACAAGATACCATATGGAGGTTCAAATACCACTGGCGCCAGTGCGTATGTATTTGCTTTGAAAGAGCTGATCGATCAAAATTTTCAGCCAGATTGGATTGTATTTGCCTCTTCTTCGGCTGGTACCCAAGCCGGCTTGGTGACTGGGGCGAGATTATTCAGCTTTAAGGGCCAGATCCTGGGGATCAGCGTGGATGCAACCGAAGCAGATCTGCAGATCCACGTCGCCTCCTTGGCGATGGCAACCGCTGATTTCCTTGGAGAAAAAGTTGATTTCTTACCTCAAGATATATTGGTCAGCGCTGATTACCTAGGAGGCGGTTACGGAGTCATGGGAGCTGCTGAGATTGAAGCCATCCGGCTATTTGCCCGTGAAGAGGGGCTTCTGTTAGACCCGGTATATACTGGTCGTGCCGCAGCCGGTTTGATCGATCTTATCCGCAAGGGATATTTTAAACCTGAACAGAGTGTACTCTTTTGGCATACCGGCGGAACGCCGGCCCTGTTTTCTGAAAAATATGCCAGTCTTGCTGAAGCCATCTAAACTGCCGTAAATCGTATAGGATTGTCAATACTGACTGGCATAAAGAAACCCCACGCTATCGGCAAGAGCAAAATTATTTCAATAATAAACATCCAGCGAGTCGCACGACTCGTCGGATGATATCTTAATCTTACGGATTATTCTTTTTGTTTTCTTCCGGATAATTTAAAACGCAAGAAGAAGTTCCTCACCCATTCACGCCATGATATTTTTCGAATTTCGGCGGCGAATATCTTGGCGATTTCAGGATTCGCTCTCTCGGAGCTATACACGGATTTTTGATACTCGGTCAACAGATCACCTGCTGGCCCAGCCATCGCAGGGATGGTTGAAATGAGCATGCTGGTTCGCTCGGCCGGAGTATCATATATCTCAGGTTTTTTCCCCGCCCGGTCAAGGGCATGGTTGATCTCCATGTATGAGCGTGATGTTGCAGGGAGTTTCATATAATATATCCAATTGATCAGGAAATTGGGCGGTGGGATTCCGATCCGTTGCAGGCTTTTTTCTAAGGTTTCAGGTACCTGGACTGATATACGTTCCAGGAACGGATAAATTCTAAACCCACGTAAAAATTGCCATGCGACGAAGATCACAAGACCGATTAAGATTAGAAAGAAGAATAAAAAGAAAACGATGGCCCTGGGTGTCCAGAAGCTTTTGGCGCTTCCTGAGGATGATGTATTTGCTCCCGGTCGTGGCTGCTGAGATGCTTCGTCTGGACGGATCGCTGTATTCGCAGAAGCTCCCCCGGGCTGGTTGGCGCTATTATTCGCATTCTCCCCCGACGGTCGGGAGAGAGCTGTTTGAGCCGCGGTAGGTTCAAATATCACCCAACCAACCTTAGGAAAATAAACTTCCGGCCAGGCATGCGCCGCGTTTTGCCGTACAACGTACGTGGAGGTGTTAGCGGCTTGAACCTGCGCAATTATATTGTTCCCGCCGCCAGGCACCTGGGTGGGTGTATTGTCTTCCCGCTGCCCCTGCGCAAAACCAACTGCCATCCGCGCCGGGATACCCAATGACCTCAGTAGGACTACCTCTGCGGAGGCGTAATAATTGCAAAACCCTTTTTTATAATCGAACAAGAACCAATCTATTCGTTCCTGGTTTGTTGGTGGTTGGCTGATCGCTAATTCATACTGTATATTAGCCCTCAGATACTGCGTTACAGCATCCACAATATCGTAAGGATTATTTAAACCTGCAGCAATGTTCTTCGCCAGGTCCTTCGTTCGAGGAGTGATATTGTCTGGAAGCTGTAAGTATTCATTTGTTATCCACTGAGGATAATCAATCCCCGCTTCCCGGAGCTGCGTTATAGTCACTGCATCAATTGCTGCCCGCACCGTGTACTGTTCTCCAGGACGAATAAACCCGGTGCTCAGCAACGCGCTCAGATTAACGGTTCCATCATTATTAACGTTCATATATGCCTGAGTCGGGATGCTCGTCCACATTGCTTCTGATACTGTAAATATATTTGAAATTGGTTCGTGGGGTAAAAATATAAATGTGAGCATGGGACGTACATTCACACCAGGCTGGTTCAGATCCTTGCTGCTGGCGGAGAGATTATGTGGAGTTTGCAAGGTCGATGTCCACATAAAATTATCGTATGTGTCATATGTCCGAGCTTCCCAATAATACCTGACTCCGTTGGGTGGGTTAGTGGGGGCTTGTACTTCCATTATTATCTGATTACTTAATGGGCTACCCAACCCCAGCGGCAAAGTGGAGCCGTAAAAATTATGTACAGTGGTGGCTGATGCTTCCAACGACGCAAACACGAAACTAAACCTGTCTTTGAGCGTTAGCCAGGGCTTTGACGTTGTCTGCCATAAATTTTCGACTGGCCTGAACGTGTCGGCAATCACCGGAATATTCCAGGCAAGGAATACCAATATGATTGATATGGCCAGGGCCACTCTTGATAACTCAAAACCGATATCCGGGGGAGTATGAGTACGCTGCTCATTCCATTTGGCTGTGTTTTTTATGAATACCAATCGTGACACCAAAAAAAGAGCAAACAGCAGGTAAACAGCCAGGTATAGCGAACGGACCAACAGCAATTGATCAAATGAGTTGATCACGAACGCAGCCACTCCAGCTGGGATAACAACTTTCCACGGGTTTGCTTCACGGATCAAGACAAACCCGGTATAGACCGCAAGTACCCAAAACAAAATTGCCATCAGTGAGACAAACAACAGGCTATCAGTTACAGGTTTCTTGGTTATTAACTCCTGAATAACTACATTCAGCCTCCCCCAAATATTGATCAGGCGGTCATGCCAACGCAGTTCTGATTCGAGGGTTAAACCGAGCTGCCATGGGATAAGGATCGCGCCGTAAGCAACCGCAAGAATTACCACCCATAATCGCCTATATATGCTAACGCCTAGCACCAGGCCCAGGATAGTGCCTAAAAAGGTGACCAGCAAAACCAGGCTCAGCTCCTTCGTCCATAGCGTAGCCACCAGGCGGGCTGCCGCGATTTCCATGGTGAGGATCACCAAAATGACGGAGAGCCAATCCCAATTACGCTTGATAGTTTTATCGAAAAATAATTTACTCATTGATGAATCGATTCTGAAGCCAACAGCATATATTCTATCAAATTACCCTTAATAAAAGATTATGGTTCACCTCATCCAGTGCCAGATAGTCGATTAAATTAAACAGGTGCACCCTATTCGAGTGCACCTGGATCTCATCTGACTATGTTGACCAATCTTCCCGAAACAACGATCACATTCTTGGGTTCCGTACCTGCGAGGAACTTCTTGATCACCTCGCTCTCCAGCGCAGCCCTTCTGGCATCTTCTTCACTGATATCTGCTGGTACCGTGATCCGATCACGCAGCTTGCCATCGACTTGGACGATCAAAGTGATCAGGTCCTCCGCTGCTGCTGCCAGGTCAGTTAGTGGCCAGGATTGTTGGTGGATGGAATACGGTTTCCCGAAAAACGCCCATAATTCTTCCGCGATGTGCGGTGTGACCGGTGCCATCATGCGCAAGTAAATATCCACCGCTTCGTCCCATTCAGCTGTGCCTGCAGCCCCTTGCTCGCGTGCCTTGTACATTTCGTTGAGCAGCTCCATCAAGGCGGAAACGATGGTGTTGAACTCGAACACCTCAAAATCATGCGTGACCTGCATCAGGGTCTGGTGTAGCTTGCGCCGTAATTGCCGCAGCACCTCTGTCCCGGGGTTGCCTTTCTCGACCGGGTCTGTGAACAGCGTCCATACCCGACGTACCCAACGATACGTACCTTCAATGCCACCACTGCTCCAGGGTGCACCCATATCCCAACGTGCATAGAACATCAGGTAAGCACGCACCGTATCCGCTCCATAATGAGCTACCAGATTATCAGGTGGAATCACATTTCCCCTGCTCTTCGACATCTTCTCATGATCTTCACCCAGCACCATCCCCTGGTTCCTCAGCTGCATCATTGGTTCGGGACCCTTGGTGATACCCATATCGCGCAACGCTTTATGGAAGAATCGGGTGTACATCAAATGTAATGTTGCGTGCTCGATGCCACCCGTGTAGGTATCTACAGGCATCCAATAGTCATATTCCTTCGGATCGAACGGGCTTTGATCAAAGTGCGGGCTTAGATATCTAAGGTGATACCAGGATGAACACATGAAAGTATCCATCGTGTCGGTGTCTCTGGTGGCAGGTTTATCACATACCGGACAGGTTGTATGTTTCCAGGTTGGGTGGATGGTCAACGGGTTGACGCCAGTAGACCGCCACTCCACGTCGTCCGGCAGCAACACCGGCAGCTGTTCTTCCGGAACGGGATTCCAACCGCATTCATCACAATAGATCATCGGGATGGGGGCACCCCAATACCTCTGCCGAGAGATCAGCCAGTCACGCAGCTTATAGTTCACTGCTGCCTTCCCTATCCCTCTTTCTTCTATGTACGTAATGGCTTTATCGAAAGCCTTATCACCAACTGTACCGGTCAGCGCTCCTGAATTGACCATAACCCCGCTCGCCGGCACCGAGGCTTCCATCGTCGCACCATCTAATGCTTCAGAGTTAGTGGGTTGAATGACTACACGCACCTCCAGGCCGTACTTACGCGCAAACTCAAAGTCACGCTGGTCGTGGGCGGGCACGGCCATAATTGCTCCAGTACCATATGTCATAAGCACGTAATCGGCAATCCAGATCGGGATTGTCTCGCCATTCACCGGGTTTACTGCATATCCACCGGTAAATACGCCGGTTTTTTCTTTATCTGTAGCCTCACGTTCGATGTCCGATTGCCTGGCAGCTTGCTGGATATAAGCATTCACAGCTGGCTTGAAATCCGGGGTGGTGATTTTTTGGACCAATGGATGCTCGGGTGCCAGTACCATAAATGTAACACCCCACAAGGTGTCTGGTCGAGTGGTAAACACCTCAATTGGATCACCCTGCGCGGTATGGAAGACAGCCAATGCACCTTCGGACCTACCGATCCAATTCGTCTGCAAGGTACGAACACGGTCTGGCCAATCGATGGTGGAATAATCCAATAATTCGTCGGCATAGTTGGTGATCTTAAAAAACCATTGTTCCAGCTCTTTTTTGATCACCGGGGTACCACAGCGATAGCAATGACGGTCATCGCCCTCAACCTGTTCACGCGCTAGCGTAGTCTGGTCTTTTGGGCACCAGTCCACAGGTGATAATTTTCGATATGCCAGTCCGTGCTTATACAGCTGGATGAAAAACCATTGGGTCCAATGGTAATATTTTGGGTCACACGAGATCATTTCACGACGCCAATCGAACATTGCGCCCATGCTCATTATTTGCCTGTGCATGCGATCAATATTGGCGTATGTCCATATCTTCGGATGGATACCATAGTAAATTCGGCATTCTCAGCAGGCAATCCAAAGGCATCAAAGCCCATCGGGAACATGACGTTGTAGCCCTGCATCCTCTTGAAACGGGCGCGCGCATCCGAAGGCGTCATGGCGTACCAATGCCCGATGTGAAAATCGCCCGAAGTATACGGGAGCATGGTCAGGGCGTAGTACTTTGGAGTGGTGTAATCGATATTAGCTTGATACAGGCCATCCTTGTCCCATTTCGCCTGCCATTTGGGCTCAATTTCTGTTGGGTTATAAACTGGTAATTCAGACATTCTTTTCTCCGTTTCATCAATATCTTTTAACTATTACGTCATAACCTGTCATGGTTTTCGAGCGATCACGACCATTCGGTGTGAGCCTGAGCTGAATTCACATACATCCCAGCCTCCGTAGAGGTGCTCCAGCTCCAATCCCGCCTGGGTGAGCAATGCCTTTATTTCCTGCGGGTTATATAAACGGGTGAAAAACGGTTTATCTTTCCTGACTCCTTCACGGAAAACAATCCGTTTATTATATAACCTCCCCTGCAGGTTATCGAAAGAAGTCCGATCGATCATCAGGTTTCCTTCCTTCTCCATCACAAAATATGAGCGCATCTCTTTTAATAATACATCGCGGTTGAGCGTATCAAAGATCAGTAGGCCTCCAGATTTCAAAGCCTTGCTCGCATTGACCATTACCTTCAGGTTCTCCTCATCACGAAAATAACCAAAGGCGGAGAAGAGCAACATGACTCGGTCAAACTCATTCTCAAATGTAATCGAACGCATATCTCCCTGCTGGTATTCCACCTCAACCTTTCGCTGTATCGCATCCCGTCGGCCAATTTCTAGAAAACCCGGAGTAAAGTCAACGCCAGTCATCGTATGACCTAATTCTGCCAGGCGGTTGGCATGCCTGCCAAACCCGCATGCCAGGTCGAGTATTTTCTTGGGTGAATCCAGCTCAAGTAGCCTGACCAGCGCAGCCACTTCAGCCTCTGTGCGCTCGTCAGTCAACAGCTCGCCGTAGAAATACATATAATCATCCACATCAAATACTGCTTCAAAATCAAACTCTTCAAGCGAAGGATTATCCGTTCGCATGTCAGGCTGCGTTATTCGACCAACCTCCGATTCATTTTGGATAATACTGCCCATTTCCATTTACTCCTTTAATATCACATCAAAAACCAGAAATTTCTACTCATTTCACCAAGCTGGTACAGATTTTGCATCGTCAGTTCCAGAAACCATTCCATCCAGAGAAAAAACTCTATGACTAACTCACAAAAACAGGCACTGTGGCTTCAACTATTGATTAACATCTCCAAATTCGTGGATCGGCGTGTCTCAAAAAACGGCGAGCACAGCGCTCGGGTAGCTAAATGGGCCAGCACAACCGCACGTGAGCTCAAAATGAGCGATGACGAGATCGAAAACGTGTATTGGGCTTCCATTCTCCACGATATCGGTAAAATCGGCATCTCCGACCGGGTGTTGCGTAAAAAATCAATCTTGTCGGAAGAAGATTGGGTGCTCATCAAGATGCATCCGACGATCGGATCGAACATCGTCAGCTCGATCGACGCCTACCCATCGTTGGCTCCGACCATCTCAGCCCATCAGGAAAAATATGATGGCACCGGTTACCCTAAAGGACTTAGCGGCAAGAATATTCCTCTCGGCGCCCGCATCCTCGGTATTGCCGATGCTTACGAAGCCATGGTCGAAGAGCGCTACTACCGCCAGGCTCGCACGCATGAAGAAGCCGTCGCTGAATTGCAAAAGGTCAAAGGCACCCAGTTTGATCCTGACGTCCTGGATGTATTCTTGAACGTCGTAAGTTCAGAGGCTCCTGCCTGAACTGACCGCCCAATAATTCATTTCTGGTTGTTAAAGAACTAAAAAACCTCCGTCCTATCAGGGACGAAGGTTTTCTCCGCGGTACCACCCTGGTTGTCAGACATTCCTTTGAAATATATGCTTTGTCTGACCACTCAGATTCGCGATAACAGGCGAAACCTGCCAACAGCTACAACCCATTGCATGATTTTCACTGTTGAAGTCTGTCCTGATCGCTCAGGACGGCAGGCGAGTTCAACCCTCTTCTGTGCTCCTTGGGCACTTTGTCGGGCTCACACCTCGCTCTCCCGGCTCGCTGAAGGATGGCTTAATACTCCTGCCATGACTTTCTAGTGGACCCAGAGGGATTCGAACCCTCGGCCTTCTCAATGCCATTGAGACGCGCTCCCAACTGCGCTATGGGCCCAAAAATGTAGGCAGAATTGTAATCCTAATCAGGAATTCCGTCAACTAACCCATTTTTATGACCTGATGTATCTATTGGGATTTTTACCCCAGCTCTTCTTTAAATTAAATTTTAGATTATAGTTGTTGGACTTTAAACCATATAGACGTAATACACTCGTCGTTCTGCAGGTAGTACTAGGCTGGGAGGATTTTATAACCAACATTTTTCATTCATACGTGGATAATTTTCAGGTAAAAGTTCATGCAATAATTACACGTATAAATGAAATCCTAGAAGCCGGCCCGAAACCTAAG
>JBGOYO010000011.1:0-17665 GCA_041479715.1 Anaerolineae bacterium | reverse complement strand
CCCACTGCGATATTGAAAAGCTGCTCGAATCCTGGAACAACGAATATGCTGTCCTGGGCTATGGGGCACACCTGTACGAAGAGTTACTGGCTTTCTGCGAGCTGACCGGTATCAAGGCACTGGCGCTCTAAATCGATCAAACTGAGTCGGAATGCAGATCTTGGAGAAACCATGATCGAAATCTACAAACGTAAATGGACAAAACGTGATATTGCGCGCTACGTTGGCTCGATTAACCAGATCGCTGGGATCAAGTCCCTCGAAGCCCAGGATGGAGTCGAGCGAGGTGGGCGGATATTTGAAGTCTGGACCGGCAGTGGCTTGAGTTTTCATATTCTGGCGGATAGGGCTCTGGATATCTCTTCCTGCCAGTACAAAGGTATGTCGCTGACCTGGCGTTCTTCTGTTGGTGACGCTCACCCCGCTTATTTCGACGCCTCCGGCACAGCCTGGCTGCGGTCGTTCCAGGGGGGTATGCTGGTCACTTGCGGATTAGACACCTTCGGCCCACCCAATCGGAGCGGTGAAGGAGAGTACGGCCTTCACGGCCGCATCAGCAACACCCCTGCGCGGGAGGTGAACTATTCAGCTGCCTGGATTGAAGGCGAGTACCGACTGGAAGTGAGCGGAGAGGTCCGTCAAGCGCGGGTCTTCGGGGAGAACCTGGTCATGCGTCGCCGTATCTCGACTGCCTTAGGATCGAACCGCATCCGGATTGAAGATGTTGTCACCAACGAGGGTTTCAGTCCTCAACGCCATATGATCCTGTACCATGTCAACCTCGGTTTCCCCGTGCTCAGTGAGAATGCACACCTGAAGTTCGACGTCCGCGCGACTTCACCCCAGGATTTGGTTTCGCGCCAGGGAGTTAAGGATTGGATGATCTTCCAGCCGCCTACATCCAGTTACCTGGAGCAAAATTTCATCCACATGCCGATTCCGAATGAGCAGGGCTGGGCAGTGGCAGAGCTCGAGAATCCGGAAATTAAGCTCGGCCTGCGCCTCACCTTCGACACTTCCACACTGCCATATCTGAACGAGTGGAAAATGATGGGTGAAGGCCTTTACGTGCTGGGCATCGAACCGATGAATTGCACAACCGACAATGGTTTGGACCAGACTAATGAGCAGAAACCCCTACCCTCCCTGGAAGCTGGAGAGAGTCGTAGTTATGCATTGGAGATCGAGGTAATTGAGTATTAATGGGTATGCCTGAGCTCAGGATGATCGTCCAGAATGCGTTGAAAGCCGGGCTGGCACTGCCAGCCTTCAATATTCCCTACCTGCCCATGCTTGAGCCGGTCGTGCGGGCTGTAGTTGACCAGAACAGCTTTGCCTTGATCGAAACGGCGCGCCTGGAATGGATCAAATTTGAAGCGGGAGGGCCGGATGCGGTTGCCAGAGAGTTTTTCCGCTGGCAAAACCAGGCGCACGTACGACTGCATCTTGACCATGTTCCGGTGATTGACGAAGATCACCAGCAGGTTGATTTCCTTGCCATTATCAAGCAGGCGATTGGCTTAGGTTATCATTCTGTGATGGTGGATGGTTCACGTTTATCACTGGATGAAAATATTATCGCCACCCACCAGGTCGCTGAATTAGCCCACAAGGCCGGGATTCCATGCGAAGCTGAATTAGGCGCGGTCTTAGGACACGAAGCCGAAGCGGTGCCGCCCTATGATGAATTATTCACCTCCGGGGAAGGCTTTACAAGAGTGGATGAAGCCAATCGATTTGTGGCTGAATCGGGCTGCGATTGGCTTTCAGTTGCCATCGGGAACATCCACGGCGCCATTTCAGCCGGCTACAAGGACCAGAAGAAAATATCTGCCCGCCTGAACCTGGAGCATCTGGATGATCTGTTCCAAGCTACTGGCGTTCCGCTGGTTTTGCACGGCGGCTCAGGTATTCCACGGGAATATGTGCTGGCTTCCTTCAAAAGAGGGATTGCCAAAATCAACATTGGTACCGAAATCCGTCAGGCTTATGAGACTGCATTACGAGCCTCAGGAAAAATCTCTGCAGCCCAGGATGCCGTTTATGAGCGCACCGTCTGGCTGATTGACGAGTATTTTTGCTTGAGAAATGTCCAACCGATGCTCACACGGGAGGTGCTATGAACCTGCTTGGGATTGATGTCGGTACGACAGGCTGCAAGGTGGCCTTGTTTTCACTCCAGGGCGAGATGCTGGCTTCGGCTTATTCTGAATACGATCACGATAGCCCTCACCCGGGCTGGGCCCAGCTCGACTCCGTTGCCATTTGGGAGGTTGTGAAAGCCACGATCCGATCAGTCACGGCTGCAAGACCAGGAGCAGAAATTCAGGCTGTCTCAGTTTCATCCCTGGCGGAAGCTGTCGTGCCGGTATTGGCGGATCGTCAGATTTTGGGACCGTCGATACTGAATTTTGATGCACGGGGCGAAGAATTCTTGGCTGACCTGCATGCGCTTCTACCGGACGAATACCTGTATGCCATCAATGGAAACACTCTCGGCAATCAATATGGAATAACCAAACTCAAATGGATTCACACCCACCAGCCCGAGTTATATGAACGTACCTATAAATTTTTGCAATGGAGCGATTTCATCGCATTTATGCTGGGTGCAGACCCAGTTGTGGATTACTCGCTAGCCAATCGAACGCTACTTTTTGATATCCATCAAGGTGATTGGTCGGATTCCCTGCTTGAAGCTGCTGGTCTCGACCGCTCGAAACTGCCTGTCACTGCCCCGTCTGGAACTGTGATTGGGACGGTTTCCGCGCACATCGCATCTGATTTAGACCTGCCGCCCGGTGTGCGAATCGTCAGCGGCTCCCACGACCAGTGTGCCAATGCCGTCGGTAGTGGCGTGATAGATCCGGGCAGTACCGTCTACGGTATGGGTACTTACCATTGCATTACCCCGGTTTTTTACACCCCACCCGACCCGCTTGCGATGATTACGCGTGGACTGAATACCGAACATCACGCCATCCCTGGCCGCTACGTGTGTTTCATTTATAACCAGGGAGGCGCGTTGGTCAAATGGTATCGGGATACTTTTGCGTCTGGAGAACACCTCCAGGCCGAAGCAGAAGGTCATTCTATATACCCGACACTATTCGCAGAGATTACGACGGAGCCTAGCAATGTGTTGGTTCTGCCGCATTTTGCGCCGACTGGCCCACCCAGCTTTATTTCTGATTCTGCCGGTCTAATAGCCGGGCTAAAACTGGGAACACAGCGGGGCGAGGTTCTCAAGGGAATCATCGAAAGTGTGGCTTTCTATCTAAAAGAAGTGGTTGACTCTCTTCCCGCAACGGGCATAAAGATCACGAATTTCTGTGCTGTAGGCGGCGGCAGTCGCTCGGATACCTGGGTGCAAACCTGCACCGATATTTTCGGGCTGCCCTTTACTCGCCCGGTAATAACTGAAGCAGGCGCTTTGGGTGCGGCAATAATCGCCGGGGTTGGGTCAGGTATTTTTATGAGTTATGCTGAAGGTGTCGCAGCTATGGTCAAACTTGAGCGAACTTTCGAACCGGATTTGAGTAAGTATGAACGTTATCAAGCGCGTTTTCAATATTATCAACGCATGGGACCACTAATGACCAATTTCTTGCGGGAAATATCAGCTGATGCCCACCAGGAAGGATAAAGGGATAAACCAATAACTATGCTTTTCAATCGTGAATGCAGCTAAGCCGAAGGACCCTCCCGCTTCTGGCGAACCAAACGCACCTGGGTTGCCATAAAAATATATCCGAAATGGCTTTTAAAAATAACGATTGAGAGCTTCGTTTGCTTTCTTATGACTTCATCATAAAAACCGTGCAATAGTGGGATTGCAGATTCGTCTTCATTATCTTCGTCGCTGACTGAAGTTGGCTCAATATCTCCGTCTCCGTCATGATATCGCGATATACATGTGACTGCTCTTATAATTTTCATCACCAACTCCCACCCCATAACCTTATATGTAGGCTTGGTAAACAAGACCTGGCGGGACTCGAACCCGCGACTTCTTCAGTGCGATTGATAAGCAGGTAGGGGAAAAGGGTAAAAAAGCCGTCTATTACGTCTAGGATGTATCAAAATGACCATGCTGTTCTAGCATATCTGTACCCGAATTGTTCCCGCAGTATGAAGCAAGGAAAGGTGATCCGTAGCCCTGTCCTGAGGGGGAAAGAAGCAAATACAGAAATGGCAAATAATAAGGAATGAGTGCACCCCGATAACAACATTTTCAGTCCGGGGAATTCAGCTATTCATGATTGAGATAAAGAAAAATAGGTAATCGAATTAAGGCATCATTGACATATCAACGGAACTTAGTATAATCAAAGTTGTCTCTCGATAGTCGTCTGACAACTTTGTTGCCTCAATATATTACTGTCGAACCATTTAAATTAACAATAAGGAATGGCGATGAATAACGAAGCGTCTCCGATCCGGCAACAACCGCTTCCCCAGCAAATTAAGCAAATCCTCATTGACCGCATCTATAGCGGAAAATACTCGGCTGATTCTCAGCTGCCAGCTGAAGACGACTTGGCGAGCGAGTTTAAAGTCAGCCGGGCAACCATTCGGAGTGCATTGAGTTCACTTTCTGCAATGGGCTTGGTGGTACGCCGTCATGGAGCAGGCACCTTTGTTACCCAAGTACCGCGTATTTCCAATCCACTCGATCAGGCAATTGACTTTCAAGATCTGATTAATAGCTATCATTTTCAACCTGCTTTCACCCAGATTTATTGTGGATTGGATAAAGCTGATCCCACCATCGCTGATATGCTTCATATTTCTGTAGGCGCTGAAGTATTGGTGGCACATAAGATATTCACCGCTGACGATCAACCAGTGATATTCTGCGCCAATACAATGTCATCTAACCTATTTAATCCTGAACTGCTTGAGCGTATATTAGCTTCACCTGAGTTGCTGGAACCATTTTTCACTTTTTTGGAACGGGATATGGGACTCCAGATCGAATACTTTTTTGCTCGCGTTCGACCGTTAACTGCACGAAAATGTCATTTCCATATTCCATTACCGATTCCAGGGAACACACCTGTCCTGGAAATTGATGAAGTGGCATATACCGCTGAAGGTGTCCCTGTCTTCCATACATACGAGTATCACCCAGAAAACAAAATGAGGTTTGAGCTAGTTCGCCGTTATGTCCAGTGTTGAACTGGTTCACAGCGGCTATTATCCTAAAAATGTGGATTTCAACATGAGTCGGGGTAAGATGGTGCTTTATTCAGTTAAAGGTGATCTGCACGATATAGGTAAAAATATGGTTAAGCTTATGCTGCAGGTTAACGGATTCGATGTGCTCGACCTTGGCATTGACGTTCTACCCCGTGACGCCATCAACAAAGCCAGGAAGGAAGCAGCTGAAATTATCGGTTTGTCATCACTAATGACCACTTCTATGCCTTATATGATAGAGACAGTTGAGTTATTAGAAGGATTTGGTTTAAAGGGATAGATTAAAGTAATAGTAGGTGGCGCTCCAATCACGCCGGAATATAGCCATCAGATCGGCGCTGATGCTTTCGGGCGGAACGCAGTCGAGGACCTACAGAAGTGTCTGGAGCTGATGGAGGCAACTGGATAAATGCCTGGATACATAACTCCAGATATCACAGCTGGGCACCCGAATATCAAATTTTCAACCAATAATGATTCATGTCCACAAAATCTAGGAAATCAAAAAAAGGAGCAAAGGAGAATATGATGTCCACTAGAAGGAATTTCAATATCATCAGTATTATGATTATCGTATCGATGTTTCTCGTCGCCTGTGGCGGAGCGACGTCGACCCCAACGACTGTACCAACGGTCGAACCATCGACGCCAACAACAGCTCCAGCTGCTGCCGGGCCTGTTCTAACCGGCTTGAAGTTCGCCGTCATCACCAGCGGACCGAAGGATGACAACTCATGGAACGAAGCCGCCTTCCTGGGCACCGAAGCAATGAAGGCCGACGGCGCTCAAACAGCTTTCTCTGAGTCGATTGCCGAAGGTGATGAAGGCCCCGTCCTGCGTGAGTATGCAGCACAGGGCTATAACATGATCGTGGCACATGGTTTCGGCTACCAGGATGGCGTGTTCGCAGTGGCAGGCGAGAACCCCAACATTAACTTCGCCTGGGCAGGCGGCATCAACCACACCTCCACGAACGTGGCTGATTACGACCAGCCCTTCTACCAGGCCGCCTACCCTATCGGCGTGCTCGCCGGTTATATGAGTAAGAGCGGCACCTTGGGAGCACTCTATGGCTTTGACATCCCAGTCTGCCATGCCATGGGCGAAGCATTCCTCGCAGGAGCCCAGTCGGTGAACCCGAATGCCAAACTACTCACCACTGCGGTGGGAGTCTGGGAAGACGTGGGAGCTGCCAAGGAAGCTGCCCTGGCTCAGGCTGACGCTGGTGTCGATTTCTGGATCGAGTGCGGCGAAGGCCCCTCCCTGGGCGCCATCGAAGCTGCCAAGGAACGCGGCGGGTACGTCACCGGCTACGTAGGCGATATGAGCGAAAACGGTCCAGATGTGGTCCTCTCAAACGTCTACTGGAACCTTGAACCCCTGTTCCTCAAGATGCTGGAGCAGACTAAAGATAAGACCTTCCCTAATACTTACTACCAGATGGGCATGAAAGAAGGCTCCGTCCAGGTGGTGCTCAACAAAGCCCTGGAAAGCAAAATCCCGCCTGAAGCTATGACTGCGATGAATAAGGTCATCGCTGATATTCAGTCAGGCGCATTCACTGTACCTTATATCCCCGAAGCCCCGAAGTAATTAATCTAATCCAAATATCCGCCCAATCCATTTATAGAATGCGATTGGGCGGATATATCATCACTATTTTTGGAGGTAAGCATGCAGAATAACATCCTGCCTACAATCGTAAAACGCTCGGAGAACGGTCCGTATATGAAAGAAGCAGATTTTGAACGAGCGCTTTCGAAACGTACGGGAGAATTAGTAAAACAGTATGGTTTAAAATTCAGTCCTAAAAACCCAATTCCCTCTGATGATGGCTTGGCAGACAGGCTATATCAAGCTGGCTTGGATCTTTTCCTGGATCTCGGAGTTTATAACCAAACTAGCAAAAGGCGTATCCTTTTCAGTCGCGATGAAGTCACTGAACTCCTCGGTAAAGCACGCAGCAGTTTAGTACTGGGTGTCGGGAAGGATATGAGGATAATGCGTCACCGGGATGTTGAAGGTAACACACCTGCGGTGGTATTAAGCGGACCGACAGGAACCCCATGCAGCGAAAAATATCATCCCCTGATCCTTCTGAGTTGCGCTCAAGAACCACTGGTGGATATGCTCGGTGCTGGATCAGTATCCACTTATATGGGTGACCAAATCATTCCAGGCACACCTCTTGAAATCCTAGGCGCCCGACGGGATGCCCTGGTCGCACGTGATGCGATCCGCAAAGCCGGACGCCCTGGTATGCACATAAGCGATGTCGCCGTTCCACTCACCTGCCAGGGTAAAATGGCAGCGGTCGATCCGGATATCGGTCTGCGCCTTTCAGATGCCTTCCTGGTCTCTCAAATGGTTGAATTAAAGACCGATTATGATCAGCTCTCCCGTGTGGCTTACCTGCAGAGTATTGGGATGCATATCATTGACCTGATGACTCCGTTGATTGGTGGGTTGGGGGGTGGGCCAGAAGGTACAGCTGTAGTAACTATCGCATGCCATATACTGGGAGTGGTTCTCTATGATGCGTCATACCACATGATGAGTCATACCCACATTCACTGGGTGAATAATACCGATCGTATGGGATTATGGATGCAGTCAATCGTCGGTCAGGCGCTATCACGTAATACACCTATACCAGGACTGAACGATATTTATTGTGTTTCGGGTGCTGGTGCGGAAGAGCTGCTATGGGAAGTGGCAGCTGGTGCAGTGGCTGGCACTCCTTCGGGTATGAACATGCAGGGGGCTGGTTGCACTGGTGGTTTCAAAGCTGATCATACTACAGGTCTGGAAGCTCGGTTTCTAGCTGAGGTTTCCCACGCTTGTTTAGGAATGACTCGCCAGCAAGCCAATGAAATTGTACTGGAGCTGCTTACTCATTACGAGGAAACTTTCAATGACCCCAATCGCGGTCAGCCATTCCCCGAAGTATATGATGAAAATACCGTGGAACCAAAAGAGCTATGGTTGGAAAAATATTATAAAGTCAGGGATGCAATAATAAAGATGGGTTTAGACCTCGATGGAGGCTGGAAGAAGGTGAAGCATGGCTAAAACAATCGATCAGACACTTAATGAGCTGAGAAATGCTCTGGTTAATGGAGATTCCGACACAACTACAGTCCTTACTCATAAAGCACTGGAACAGGGAGCTAAGCCCTTGGATTTGATCCAACAAGTCATCGTTCCAACCCTTACCAAGGTGGGACAGGATTTCCAGGATTTCATCATTTTCCTACCCGAATTGATGTCTGCGGGAGATGCTGCAGAAAACGCTACTACCATCCTGGAAGAGGTAATGGCCTCTACAGGTCAACACTCCTCATCTTTGGGAACAGTGGTGATCGGCACAGTTGAGAATGATGTCCACGACATTGGGAAGAATATAGTTTGCACGTTGATTCGCACACATGGTTTCAAGGTCATAGATTTGGGCAGGGATGTAGCACCCAGTGCTTTTCTGGAAGCCGCCGAAAAAGAAAAAGCAGATATTGTTGCTATGTCTTCATTAATGACAACAACCCGACCCTCTATCCTCAGCACTATCAACCTCTTCAAGGAAGTTGGGGTGCGCGACCAATATAAATTTATTATTGGAGGGGGATGCGTTACCCAAGCATGGGCAGATGAGATTAGCGCTGACGGATACGCGCCAGATGCAGCTGCAGCTGTTGAGGTATGCAAATCCATTCTGGGTAAATAGTGAGGCAAAAGGACAATTTCTATGCGCACCGTTTTAAGGAGTAAAAATCGTGAGGTTATAGCAAGCCCTGAAGAAGCCTTTACAATGATTGGTGAAAAGATCAACCCGACCGGTCGAAAGAAACTGGCCGAGGCGCTGGCTAATCGAGATTACGAATATATCCGCAACCTGGCAACCCAGCAGGTGGCCGCTGGAGCCGACATTTTGGATGTAAATGTGGGTGCTCCAGGCATCGACGAAGTGTCCGTCTTGCCTGAAGTAGCTCGGATCGTGGCGGATACGGTCGATTCACCACTTTGCCTGGATTCAGCTGACCGTGAGGCTTTGGCTGCTGCATTAGCAGTCTTGCCAGGCAAGCCACTAATCAATTCTGTGAATGGCGAAGAGGCTTCCTTAAATCGGATTCTACCGGTAGTTAAAGAATACGGGGCAGCAGTAATAGGTCTGACCATGGATGATAATGGAATCCCTGACACTGCGGAAGGCCGTCTGAAAGTTGCAGAGAAAATCCTAGAACGTGCTGCCCGGTTAGGTATCCCATCTGAGGATGTGATCATCGACCCATTGGTGCTAACCGTAGGGGCAAACAGCAAGGCTGCCAGCGTTACACTGAAGACGGTTGGGCTGGTACGGTCAGAGTTCGGCGTGAACATCAGCGTGGGTGCCAGCAATGTATCGTTCGGCATGCCAGAGCGCCATACAATCAACCAGGCTTTCCTGGTGCTGGCTATTGGAGCGGGCGTAACTTGCGCCATAACTGACCCAATAAAACTCACCCTGACCATCCGTGCCACCGATCTATTGCTCGGACGAGATGATCGGGGACGACGCTACCTGGGTAGCTGGCGCACATTGCAGGCTGCCCAGCCAGCGTAGGGGAGCTGACGATGCCGATCCTCGATCAATGGGACCTGCGTCTGGATGCAGATGCAGTCCTGCGCGGGCAGGGCGCTGATCCAAATATCCTACGCTTGCGTAGACCGCGCCTGTTTGAGATCGCAAGTCAAGTGCTAAACGAAGCTTTACCAATTATCCACTCCCAGGTATTGTATGAGCGTTTTCCAGTGGATGCAATCCAACACACACGCGTACGCCTGGCGGTTGGAAATGAGCTCAAAGGCGAAGCGTTGACGCAGCATTTGGGTCCGGCGCAGGAAGTTCTGGCAGTGTTATGCACGATAGGGTCTGATCTGGAAGAGCTTGCTTCCCTCGCAATGGAAACTGAAAGGGTATATGGATTTGCACTTTATGGCGTCGGATCTGCTGCTGTCGAAGCCTTGGCGAATGCCGCTTGCTTGTATTTTGAAGAGCAAGCCGCTCAACTAGGTTGGCAAACAACCATCCCGCTTAGCCCAGGGATGATCGGCTGGTCAGTAGAAGAAGGCCAACCTCAGATCTTCTCCTTACTAGAAGGGAGCCAGATAGGAGTGCAGCTGACCGAATTAGCAATCATGCTGCCTATGAAATCACTCTCTCCAGTACTGGGGTTGGATTCAGATCTAAACCGCCAGGGTACAACCTGCGATTACTGCACCATGCGCAATTTCTGCAAATACCAAGCCAATCATGCCCAACTTAGTTAAAAATACTTCCATTGTAGATTTTGAGCCAATCGGGCGGCGCGTTGAAGTCGAGCCCGGCACCAACCTGCTGGATGCTTCCCGTTCGGCAGGGATCGGGTTGGTCTCCCTGTGTGGCGGCGAAGGTTGGTGTGGAAATTGCCAGGTTCGCTTGGTTAATGGTCAGCTTACACCTCTTAATCTGCTAGAGGAAGTCGAGCTGGACCCAGAAGCGATAGTAAATGGCTATCGTCTGGCTTGCCAGGCTGAGCCGCTTAGTAATGTGAAAATCGAGATACCAGCCTCTTCCCTATCCGCACCTCAACGCCTTCAGCTGGAAGGAGACGAGCTGAAGATTAGGCTGGAATCAGCAGTGACCGTTGTCGATGTAGCTTGCCCACCTCCCAGCCTACATGATCTGCGTTCCGATGTCACCAGGCTGACGCAAGCGATGGTAGAAGCTGGTTTTGATCCACCTGAGATTGGAATGGGCGTGTTAGCTGATCTTTCCCCACGCCTGCGCCTAAGCGGTTGGAAAGCACGTTTGGCAGTGTGTAATGGCAGGCTGGCTGTTATCCTTCCACCCAAAAGCCAGGTTTTTGGACTGGCGGTGGATATCGGTACCACCAAGGTGGCAGTTTTTTTAATGGATCTTATCAGTGGTAAAACAGTTGAGAAGATCGGTGTGATGAATCCCCAGATAGCTTACGGTGAAGATGTGATAAGCCGGATATCATTTACCATCGAAAAATCTTCAGGCCGTAACACTATGCAGAAAGTCTTAATAGATGCTTTCAATGAGATTGTCTCGGAGATGTGTATCCGTCAATCGATCTCGAGTGAGCAAATCATTGAGGGGGTTTTTGTTGGCAATACTGCCATGCATCACCTCTTTGCGGGGCTGCCCGTGGAACAGCTCGGTCTTTCACCGTACGTTCCGGCTGTCAGCCAGTCCATCGATATTCCCGCTGCCTTGCTAGGTCTCAAGATGGCTCCCGAAGCCCAGATTCACATGCTGCCTAATATCGCCGGTTATGTAGGCGCTGACCATGTCGCCATGCTGTTGGGGAGTGGGCTGTGGCAAAAGGAGGGTATTGCTCTCGGTGTAGATATTGGCACCAACACAGAAATCTCACTCGTCAAAGACGGAAAAATTCTGAGTTGCTCAACAGCCTCCGGACCGGCTTTTGAAGGTGCTCATATAACAAATGGAATGCGCGCAGCCTCTGGAGCAATTGAGCACGTTAAGATCATCGCTAATGAGGTGCACGTTTTTACCATCGAAAATCACCCACCGGTGGGCATATGTGGCTCAGGTATCCTGGATGCCATTGCGGAAATGCGTCTGGCTGGTATTATTAACGAAAAAGGTAGCTTAGTCAGTAACCACCCGTTGGTTTGTACTGAGAAAGGCTTCCCTGAATTCGTGCTCGTTTCTTCTGAGAATTCTGGGTACTCCAAAGAAATTTCGCTGACCCGCAAGGATGTGTACGAGATCCAATTGGCTAAATCAGCAATCCGAGTGGGAATCGACATTCTGCTTGAGGAAGCGAATATTCAGGCGGACAAGATTGAAGATTTCGTCATCGCAGGTGCGTTCGGCAGTTATATCAGCGTGACCAGTGCCGTACAGATTGGTATGTTCCCTCGCATACCACTTGATCGGTTTCACCAGGTAGGCAATGCCGCCGGGATCGGTGCCCGTGCTGCACTGCTATCCCTCACCCAACGGAGGTTGGCTGATGAGATCGCTCAGCGGGTGCGCTACATTGAGCTGACTACTGACCCGAGATTTCAGGAAAGATTTTTAAAAGGCTTGTATCTGTGAGCTCCGGCCAAATCCGCACAAGGTCGTTATTAACTTCCTTTACACTCGTGAGAATGGTCGATTCCACGGTCTTCCGGATGGTTTTCCCATTCCTGCCTGCCCTGGCACGTGGGTTGAATGTACCAATCGAATCAGTGGCCGCGGCAGTGAGCGCTCGTTCCGCGCTGGGTTTATTGGGACCTCCTCTTGGTGCTATTGCTGATAGAAGCGGTCGTAAGCAAGCACTGGTAGGGGCACTATTGGTGTTTGGTGCATCCTTGGCAATAGTAGGCATCTGGCCATCCTATATAGTATTTTTTATCGGCTTGGTCCTTTCAGGTGGAGCTACAGTAGTAATCGATTCTTCCATTCACGCCTATCTCGGCGATCGAATCCCTTATACCCAACGTGGTCGGGCTATAGCCACAGTCGAGTTGGGCTGGTCTTTAGCTTTTGTGATCGGTATTCCCCTCGTGGGGTGGAGCATGGCGCACAACGGTTGGAGCGCCCCATTCATATGGCTGGGGTTGGCTGGTTTGCTGGCAGGTGGATTGATCGGGCTGGTCATACCGCGGACAGCTCCTATTTCAGGAAGCTGGGAGGAGCTGAGCGTTGGTTTACGGAAGATCTTAACCCCTTCCCCTCTGCTGGGTTTGCTACTCGCGTTACTGATGACGTTCGGTAATCAGGTTATTAGCATCGTGTTTGGCATATGGATGGAAGATTCCTTTGGAATGCAAATCGAACAGTTGGGAGCTGCATCCATTGTGATTGGATTGGCTGGTCTTGCCGGAGTTGGTTGCGCTGTGCTGTTCACCGATCGGCTAGGCAAACGGCGGGCTATTGGGTTGGGACTGGTGATGAACTCAATAATCTGTATGTTCTTGCCCCTTCTGGTGAACCAGTTGTGGGGTGCACTTGTAGCTCTGTTCATCTTCTATTTGACCTTTGAGTTTGCTATTACCAGCTTGTTGCCCTTGATGACCTCCCTTTCCACTCAAGCACGCGGTGTATTTATGGCTTCCACTCTGGCTGCCTTATCCATGGGTGATGCATTGGGCGCTTTGCTCGGACCGCTATTGATCCGTAATGGGCTGATAGCGAACTCACTGAGCACAGTGGCAATTAACTTGTGTGGATTATTCTTATTAGCAGTGTTCGTCCGGCCGGTGATTATGAACCAGGAAACAAGTCAGCAGATGGAATAGACCCGTGAATTACTGCTCAAAAGGCGAACTATGCTCAACATGTGCATAGAAGGAGTTGTTTAGGTTTGAACGAGAGCATTACCAATATCATTGAAATGCGCAATATCGTCAAACGCTTTCCTGGTGTGCTGGCTAACGCCAGTGTGGATTTGGACTTGCGCCAAGGCGAGATCCACGCTTTGTTGGGCGAAAATGGTGCCGGAAAAACCACCTTGATGAACATTCTATATGGTCTTTACGAACCGGATTCGGGTGAGATTTTCCTGCGTGGGAAGCCGGTTCATTTTTCATCCGTCCAGGATGCCATTTCCAACGGATTAGGCATGGTGCACCAGCATTTTATGCTGGTGCAACCGTTTACTGTGGCTGAAAACATTATCTTGGGTCAACCATCCCCGCGCCCTCCGTTGATAGAGAAGTATTCTGATGTCAATCAGCGTATTCTTAAGGCCTCTAATGCATATGGTTTGAAAATCGATCCGACGGTCGGTGTGTGGACACTCTCAGTTGGTGAACAGCAGCGCGTCGAAATCCTAAAAGCGTTATATCGTGGCGCAGAAATATTGATCCTGGATGAACCAACTGCAGTTTTAACACCACCAGAGGTCAACGACTTATTGAAGGTCCTGCGTAAGCTGGCAAGTGACGGTAAGACAATCGTATTCATCTCTCATAAATTAGGTGAAGTACTGGCTGTGAGTGACCGGATCACCGTCTTGCGGGATGGTAAGGTGGTGAGTTCTGTAACAGCCAGCGAAACCAACCAACAATCGCTGGCTCGCATGATGGTCGGTCGAGATATCTTGTTTTCGATTGTAAAAGTTCGATCAAAACCTGGAGAATCTTTACTGAAAGTGAGTCATTTGAAGGTAAACAACGACCGTGAATTGCTGGCAGTCGATGATGTGAGTTTTGACGTGCACGCTGGTGAGATTCTTGGCATCGCTGGTGTAGCAGGTAATGGGCAGTCAGAGCTGGAGGAAGCGATCGCAGGGTTACGGCCTGCCGGGAGTGGTCTGATAGAAGTATGCGAGCAGAATGTTACTCATGCCTCACCGCGACAAGTAGGAGAGGCCGGGCTGGCACATATCCCATCTGATCGCTACCAGCGTGGAATGCTGCAGGATTTTAATGTTGCTGAAAACCTGGTTCTGGAACGCTTCGACCGTGCGCCATTTACACGCCATGGGCTGTTGGATTGGAAGCAGATCTACCAGGAAGCTGAAGAATTAGTTGCAACTTTTGACGTGCGCACACCTTCGATTCAGACCCTGGCAGGTAAGCTCTCGGGAGGAAATACTCAGAAGATGATTCTGGCAAGGGAGCTGGCGCGTAAGCCGCGTGTCTTATTGGCTGCTCAGCCTACTCGCGGCCTCGATATCAGCGCCATTGAGTTCGTCCATAACCGTTTGATAGAACAACGCAGTGCAGGTGCAGCCATCCTACTCTTCTCCACCGAGTTGGATGAGATTCTGACCTTAAGCGATCGGATCGCCGTGATGTATTGTGGTCGGATCGTAGGATTGTTCAACGCTGCAGATGTGGATATCAGCCAATTGGGTTTAATGATGGGCGGTTCATCAGTCTCACAGATAGCTGATACATGCGATGAAAGTGCAGTATGACTACGATAACTAGTAATCTTCCTGCTCGAAAACGTCTTCCTCCGTGGCTTCTTTCGATTGGTGCACCATTGGTGGGTGCGCTTATTGGCCTGTTGATTGGCGCAATTTTAATTTGGATCACTGGCAATAACCCGCTTGAAGCCTATATGGTCATGTTCAAGGGTGCGTTTGGTGGTCCACGGCAGATTACTAACACGCTGCTTAAAACAACCCCCATCTTGTTGATTGGTCTGGGCATGACAGTCGCATTCCGGGCCAGGGTATGGAATATCGGTGGGGAAGGGCAGTATTTTATAGGCGCCCTATTTGGCAGCCTGGTGGCATTGTTCATGTTCAAATTGCCACAGCCAATCCTGTGGGTCTGTCTGTTATTGGCGGGTGTATTAGGCGGGATGTTGTGGGCCCTCATCCCAGCTCTATTCAAGATCCGCTTTGGGATGAATGAAATAATCTCGACCTTGATGCTAAACTACATTGCTGTTTTACTGGTAACCTACCTAACGCGTGGACCGCTGCAAGAACCAGGAGGAGTATTACCCGTAAGCGCCAAGTTCAACCCCGCCACTCAGCTTCCCGTCTTGGGCGATACCCGCATTCATCTAGGAGTTCTCCTGGCACTTATCCTGGTACCGATTGTGTACGTGTTACTTTGGAAAACCCCTTTGGGCTTCAAGCTGCGGGCAGTGGGTTCGCGTGCTTCTGTAGCGCAGTACGCTGGGATAAATGTGAACAAGGCTATCGTGACTGCCATGCTGATCAGTGGTGGTTTTGCCGGATTGGCTGGCATCATGGAAGTACTGATGATCCACACACGACTGAAAAGCACCATTTCAGGTGGGTATGGGTTCACCGCGGTAATGGTGGCATTACTGGGACGGATGAATCCCTTCGGTGTGCTGGTAGCTTCACTCTTCTTTGCTTTCCTGACCATCGGAGCTGAGACGATGAATGTGCTTTATGGATTACCACCCGAGTTGGCAGACGCAATTCAAGCTGTGATCGTCTTATCAGTACTAGGAATAGACGCCTGGTCGCGATTAAGGAGCGAATGATGGATTGGAACACTGTTCTTCAATGGAGCTTTCTAGTTGCGGTATTGACCGCTGGAATTCGCTTAGCGATACCCGTCTTGCTGGCTGTGTTGGGCGAGATCATCACAGAGCGCGCAGGTGTGCTCAACCTTGGCCTGGAGGGAATCATGGCAGCCGGTGGGTTAGCTGGGTTTGCTACCGCCTACTACCTGGAAAACGGTATCCTTGCTGGAATGGGTGGTGAATCACCGGCCTGGCTCGGGCTTCTGGCTGGCATGCTGGCTGGTGCCCTCATGGGATTGCTGATGGCATTTCTAAGCGTTACCTTGCGAGCAGATCAGGTGATCAGTGGCATCACCCTGGTGTTGTTTGGGGTAGGCATTTCGAATTACTTATACCGGCAGGGTCTAAGCAGCATGACAGCCCGGGTTAATGGCATGGAAATCTACTCAATTCCTCTGTTAAGTCGAATACCGGTAGTTGGCGACGTCCTATTTAAAAACACCCCAGCGGTTTACATGGCAGCCTTGCTGGTGGTGTTGGTGTGGTGGTTTTTGTTCAAGACTACCTGGGGGTTGAAAATTCGTTCCGCTGGTGAGAATCCCGCTGCAGCGGATACCTCAGGGGTAAGTGTGGAAACCACCCGCTACGTAGCCACTATATTGGGAGCAGCGTTGGTGGGTTTAGGTGGCGCGGTGCTCACAGTTGTTCAATTGAAACTGTATCGAGAGGGGATCATGTCTGGACGGGGATGGATTGCAGTCGCGTTGGTGATTTTTGCTCGTTGGCGGCCTAGTTTAGCATTAGTGGGGGCGCTGCTTTTCGGTATCGCCAATTCACTACAGTATCGCGTTCAGGCGCTTGATCAGGTAGGTCTCGGCAAGGGGACAATCCCATACGAATTTCTGCTGATGTTGCCATACGTCTTGACGATCCTAGCGCTTTTAGTACGCGTCCGCGGGGGTGATGCGCCATCCGCGCTAGGTCGTCCATATATCAAAGGTTCGCGGTGATTGAAGAATATTACTATTTAAGTATGCTTCCATTTAAACGAAGACATTTAACACTGAGACGAAAAGCTCTATGAAGATCAATAGGGTCCGTCTTCCAGACCGATTGAAACCCGCCGCAAGCCACGCCGATTCAAAGGCAGTGGATAAGGTGGTTTTTTCTGTGGCTTTAGCTGGAACCATTGAATATATTGTAGATGTACACTATAACAACAACATGAATGATACCTATCAACGGGATGAGCTTCGCGTACACCCGATTGTGTACCATCTGGTATTGACACCCAAACGGCGTAAAGCTGTTTTAACCGGGAATGTCGCTGCAGATTGTAAGATCCTGATCGAAAAGAAGTGTTCTGAAATAGGTTGGACGATCCTGGAATTGGCTGTACAGCCCGATCATGTCCACCTGTTTGTGCAAGCATGGCCTGTCACATCAGCAGCCGAGATCGTGAAAGAATGCAAGGGCCTAACCTCCCATGAATTGCGTCAGAAATATCCT
>JBGOYO010000010.1:0-18019 GCA_041479715.1 Anaerolineae bacterium | reverse complement strand
TTCAGGGGTGAATTCCACGATTGTTTCCACACCCTCGGGAAGCAGGGAACTCATATTGAAATCCGGGAAAAGCACTTTTTCTGAGCATGAGGAACTTTCCTGGCGGGTGAAGTGCAAACGGACGGGCTGCCCGGTCTTGACGACGATCACATCCGGGCTGTAACCGCCCTTGACGGTGACAGCAACCTCTTGCGCACCTCCCGCCCCTGCTGCGGCATGGGTCTGACCTTTCGGTGCTAGCCAGAAGAACCATGCGATGAAAAGACTGAGGATCAGTCCTCCTATTGTGACGATAATTTGTGTAGTATTCATGTTCGTTTCTCCAATATTTTAGAACTACTTTGCGCTGAAACTCGCCTTGAGGGTGCGCAGACGGTTAGCGTTGCCGACCACAGTCACGCTGGAGAAGGCCATCGCCGCCCCAGCCAGCAGCGGGCTGAGCAGCACGCTAAAGAACGGGAACAGCACGCCCATCGCTACCGGAACACCCAGGGCATTGTAGATGAACGCCCCGACCAGGTTTTGTTTGATATTACGCATAGTGGCTCGGCTGACCTCGATGGCAGTGACCACACTCTTGAGACTGCCCTTGATCAGCGTGATGTCTGAGGCTTCGATAGCTACATCCGTTCCGGTTCCGATGGCAAGACCCACATCAGCCTGCACCAGAGCCGGCGCATCGTTGATGCCATCGCCGACCATGGCGACCTTTTTCCCTTCAGCTTGCAGCAGGTGAACATTGTGTGCTTTATCTTCAGGCAGCACTTCAGCCAGTACACGCGTGATGCCTACCTTGCGGGCAATCGCTTCAGCAGTGCGCTTGTTATCACCTGTGATCATTACTACTTCGATACCCATCTTCTGGAGAGCAGCAATCGCTTCTGAGGAGTCATCTTTGACGGTATCAGCTACAGCTACGATACCAGCCAGTTGTCCATCAATGACAGCATACATTGGCGTCTTGCCATCATCTGCCAGAGCCGCAGCTTGTTGCTCAAAATCATCCAAGGCAGTCTTCTCCCGGTTCATCATCTTCAGGTTACCCAATACCACCCGATGACCATCCACAGTGGCGATGACGCCATGCCCGGGAACTGCCTCAAAAGCAGTCGGTTCGCTCAGTGCGATTCCTCGCGTTTTTGCTCCTTCAACAATGGCTTCCGCCAGTGGGTGTTCGGAGGATCTTTCCACTGAAGCAGCCAGGTGCAGCAGATCGTTTTCTTTCCAATTGGCAGATACAATTGTATCAGTCAGCTCAGGCTTTCCCTTCGTGATCGTGCCAGTCTTGTCCAATACGACAGTCTGGATGCCTTGAGCAGTCTGTAATGCTTCACCCGAACGAATCAAAATGCCGTTTTCCGCGCCTTTGCCGATACCGACCATCAAGCTCATTGGTGTAGCCAGGCCCAGCGCGCATGGGCAGGCGATGATCAACACAGTCACACCAGTGACCAACGCATAAACGAGCTGTGGCTGAGGCCCAAAATCGAACCAGATGATAAAGGTTATCACTGCCAGAATCATCACAACTGGCACAAAATAACCAGAAACGGTGTCTGCCATACGCGCGATAGGCGCTTTGCTGTTCTGGGCTTCTTGAACCATCTTGACGATCTGTGCCAGGGCGGTATCTTTACCAACTTTAGTTGTGCGGAATTTGAATGCACCGGTTTTGTTGATTGTGGCACCAATCACCTCGTCTCCAGGTTTCTTGGAGACCGGAAGTGATTCGCCGGTAAGCATCGATTCATCTACCGCTGAGCTACCTTCCACTAGAATACCATCTACCGGGACCTTCTCACCAGGTCGTACCTGGACCACATCACCTACTAACACTTCTTCAACCGGTAGATCTATCTCCTGCCCATCGCGGATCACCCGAGCAGTTTTAGCTTGTAAACCCATCAGTTTCTTCATTGCTTCACTGGTACGACCCTTGGCGCGCAGTTCCAACGCCTGACCCAGCACAACCAGAGCAATCACAACAGCAACAACATCATAGAATGGCTCGGATGTGCCCTTTGGGAAAATTCCAGGAAAAAGAACTGTAGATGTCGAGTAAAACCAGGCAGCAGCAGTACCGAGTGCAATCAATGTGTTCATATTTGCAGCTCGGTGTTTTAGCGCAGCCCATGCCCCGGTGAAGAAATCACTTCCCGACCAGAATAACACCGGTAAAGTGAGCAATGCAGAAACGCCCCACGCTAAACGTAAAGTCGGCTCACTCCAGTCCTTCACGATGGGAAGGTATCTCGCGTATGCGATGATCAACACGGGGATCGAGATTACAGCGGCAAGCCAAAAACGGCTCATCAAGCGACGATATTCTTTCTCCTGTTCAATTTGTTGTTTATCCACCGGCTCCTCACTGGCAGCCGGACGAGTTTTATATCCCCAGGTTTCGATGGCTGCATTGAGCTGCGCCAGGATGGTTTTTTCTGGAAGGTAATTCACCGTGGCTTCCTGAGTGCCAACATTTACATTCGCATCCAGCACACCTGGTGTGGCACGTAGTTCATCTTCAATGAATTTCACACATGAAGCGCATCGCAGGTTCTGGATGCCGATGCGCGTCTGTGCTCCACCCACTCTAAAGCCAGCTGATTTAACTTTGGAAGATATTATCGGGAGTGTGACGGAGTGAGGATCGTAATCGATTAGGGCGACATTTGAAGATGGATTAACCGAAACAGATTTAATCCCATCGATAGCCTCGAGTGCATTTTTCAATCCGCGCATTTCACGACCATTTTTTAACCCAATAATGGGCAGTTCAATACGCACCAGTTGTAAGCTTGAATTGAAGCCGGTGGTTGCAGACCCAGCCATCGCATATTTGTGCGGATCAGCATCGAATTGTTCAACACATTTTCCAGAGTCGAAATAGAACGTATGCCCCATGTGCTCACGGGTAGCGTAAGCAGTTTGAGGATCAATTTCCATTCCACATACAGGGTCTTTTACATTCATAGGTTCCCACCTTTCCATTCCCCAACAACAATCCGAGTAAATATTACCGTAGCTAATTAGTATACGACGATTCTGATGGTTTATTAAGAGATTTTATACCTACGATTAAATACGCCAAATGGCCTATGCTTTTTTGGGTCATTGGCCACTGGCTAAGGGAGAAGAAAATGATAAGCTGATAACAGGTGATGGCTGACCTGAATGGCGATGACCGTAACCATAAATGCGCCGTGAGCCGCCTTTTATTTCATATCATTGAGGTCACCATACCTGGCTAGCCCAATCCCCACGAATAATAATTTATCCCCAACCCGTATCCCTGCACTGCGAGAGCAGCTGCATAACCTGATGCGGGTGAAAATGCCGAGATTGACCACCGAGTTGTTTCTTGTAAATCATTCTCAACTCTTAATAGCCTGGCTGGTTCCCCTGGCATGAATGAAACCGTGATTTGGTCTAAGGCAAGAGAGAGACCTCTGCCTCTGGCTTTTAAATACGCCTCCTTGCGTGTCCAACAATTAATAAATGCTTCTGTTTTTGCTTGTTTGGGCAACCAATGGAATATTTCGCTCTCATCATGCGAGAATAGGTTCTTGGTTATCTGTTCCGCTTCTAATATAGGCTGAATTTTCTCCAGATCTATGCCGATAGACTTATTACGGACAACTGCATAGATGGCGAGCCCGGCAGAATGTGATACGTTGAAGTCTAAATTTTTTATTGCACGCGTACCATCCAATATAGGTTTGCCATAGCTACTATACCGAAACTTTATACTTCTTGGGTTTGTTTGCAGGTAAGAGCTCAATATCATACGGAGTATTCCACGGCCGACGATATAACGTTTTCGATCTCGCTCAAAGTAATATCTTTCTGACCTAGCTCTCTCATCGTTTGAAAGGGTTTGCGCTAGCAAATGAAACACAGGAGCTGATTGGTCTGTGCAAGCGCGCCAAAGGTGAACCTCATCATTGTGGAGCGGCTGGAAATATTGCATAGGTTGCCACAAATCATCATTCATAATTAAATATCCCTCATCCTCTGGAGGGCTTGCTGCTCTGATCGAGACAGGCCTTCAGCTCACGCGCTAGGACTTCCACATAAGGTTTTACAAGCAGTGCGACATGATTGGCTTGGATGGTGTGCACCTCTACCCCTCTCTGAGCAAGCTCTCCCCAGCCCATCCTCGGGTCTCCAGCTCGGTCGCTTTGTTGCGGAGGTACGGCACGGAAAAGGATAATTTGACCCTGATATGGCTTTGTGGCATATCGGCGAGCAAGGCGCCGGTGTTCTCGTACCAATTCCAGGATTCGCCTTACCTCTGGCATTTCCACGAGCAAGAGGCTGTCATGCTGGGAAACTATATTGGCAACGTCTGCTTCTCTGAGCAAGCGAGAACGCCAGGTGTCAAACCCCGCCCAACCAAGAAGATTGTCGATGGTTGGAATCCTGTTCGACCGTGTTCTGCTCTGTTTTACGGAGGTTGTCAAGAGAAAAAGACCGCTGCGGATATAGCTGACAATCGGTAAAATAGCCGCTCCAACTTGCAGGATGCGATTGGGTAGAACCTGGATCCATGACCTGCCCTGTTGTAACACCTTCGTAGGAGAGATCCGGGACTGGGGGGTCCTAGCAGGGGCTGGAGCCGGCGTATCCAGCATGATCAGTAGCGCAACCGATTGACCTTGCCTGGATAGTTGCTGAGCCATCTCGTAGGCTATCACGCCGCCGACAGACCATCCTAAGAAATGGTAGGGGCCGTCGGGTTGAACAGTCTTAAGTGCCTTCAGATAGTCAGTTGCCATAGCCTCTATGCTCGTTGGAGCAGATTGGGCGTCATACAGGCTAGTATCCTGGATTCCGTATAGTGGCTGGTCTTTGCCCAGGTAAGGAATGAGCGTATAGTAGGGAAAAACGATGCCACCGGCAGGATGCACACAAAATAAAGGGGGCTTACTTCCTTCCGGCTGAATAGGCACAAGGGTTGACCGAATTACAGCCACTTCCTCCGCTAATGAAATTGGCGCCGAGGTGCCAAGAAGCCTGGCGACGCCGGCAGGGAATTTTTGATCAAGATATCTGGCAAGCTCAAAGACCGTTGGTACTTCGAAAATAGCGGACAGTGGAATCGTCTCTTGCATATTGTCTTGGAGCTGTTGAATACATATGGCTCCCAGCAGCGAATCTCCGCCCAGGTCAAAGAAATTATCGTGGATTCCAACTCTGTCGATTTTGAGCAACCTTTCCCAAAGCTGAGCAAGGAAATTTTCAAGCGGGGTGCCTTCATAAACAGACCCTCCGTCCAGGGCGACCGCTTTATTCAATGGACCCCGCTCGACATGCTGCTCAGACATCTTTGGCAGGGATGCCTGGACCGGATAATCCGTGGTTCTTATTGACCAATTCTCGGATGCTTGCACCAGCCCGGATGTGACAGCTGGTAAAACGGAAGAGAGGTATCGGCTGGGTTCAGCGACCATGTTTCCGAGGACTTGCCGTAAATGATCCAATAAGTTCTGGATGATTGCTGGGTCAAATCGGTTAGGATCATAGAGGATTTTCAGGTCGAGTTGTTCTCCAGGAGTAATTGCGACGGTTAGGGGGTAGTTGGTCTGCTCGTAGGAGCTAATATTAACGATCCGCAGTCCATTGGTCTGCAGGTTAACAACCGGCTGGGTGGGATAATTTTCAAAAACCAGGATCGCGTCGAAGAGAGGCAAACTGCGTGGAAGCCCACTCCAGGATAGTACCTTCATGAGCGGGCTGTAATCGTATTGTTGTATCTCAATAACTTTATCCTGGATGTGTTTTAACCATTCGATGAGCTCGGATTGGGGTGAGATACGAACCCGGAGAGGAAGCGTGTTGATAAAGAGGCCGATCATGCTTTCAGCGCCTGGGAGATCGGTAGACCGCCCTGCAAAGACGACGCCGAAGACGACCTCATCTCTTTGGAGGTAGCGACTCCAGAGAATCGCCCATGCCCCCTGAATTAAAGTATTAATCGTGAGATGTAACTTGCGTGCCAGGGTTCGCAGAGCAGATGTCGTGGGCATTGACAGGCGCTCATCCAGCTCAGCAGGCATGGATGCACCGGCAGGAGGCGAAAGTGAATTCAGGGCAGGAAGCCATGAGAACGGGACGAATCCCTCGAGCTCCCTGCGCCAGAACGCTTCAGCCGCTGTCAGATCCCGGCTATTTAGCCAGTTGATAAAGTCGCGATAGGGTCGAGCTGGTGGTAAAGCGAGGTCTTGATGGCGTGTGAACACGTCGTAGAAGGCAAAAACCTCCTTAAAGAGCAAAGGGATAGACCAGCCATCCAGCAGAGCGTGGTGGTAATTGAGCAGGAAATGATGGGTATCATCGGCTATACGAATGATTTTCAGGCGCAGGAGCGGTGGGCTAGACAGTTCAAAACCGCGACCACGTTCTGCTCTTACCAGACCATCAAGGCGAGCTGGTTGTTCTGCCGCGGGAATGTCGCGCCAGTCCTCGAATTCCAACGGGGCCTTGACATCCTTGTGGACTATCTGGAGCATTCGGTCCAATCCTTGCCAAACAAAGGAAGTGCGTAAAATCGAGTGACGGTCGAGTATCCGCTGCCACGCTCTCTCGAAAGCCGAATAATCAAACTCGCCCTGCGTGGTGGAAATTAACTGCTCGAAGTAAACGCCCGTGTCCGGAGCATAGAGTGTGTAGAATATCATGCCCTGCTGCATAGGTGACGATGGGTAGATTGCCTCCAGGTTCCAATTGGAAGGGTATACTGTTGATATTGTGTCCAGTTCTGCCTGGCTTAGATCTGCTCCGGGGAAGTCTAAAGGCGTGTACCCCACCTCTTTTTGGGAGTGAGAGTAAGCGATTAGGGTGCGCAATTCGTCGATATAAATACCGGCAACCCAATCCATGGTTTCCTTTGAGTGGATGTGCGAACTATATATCCAATCGATGTGTAGTTCACCCTGATTGATAGCCGCGTTAATCTCGATCAAGTGGGATCGTTGCGCTTCAGGGCATCGCTGTTCGCCAAGAGGTTCCGGGGCCATGCTAGTAAGAATGCCATGCATGTTGGCTTCCGGCAGCTGTCCCAGATAATTAAAGCTTACAGGAGCAGGTGGAATCGCCTTTAACTGATCGCTCAGAACTGGATCTGGGCAAAGATAACGGAGGAGGCCGTACGCCAAGCCGTGACGTGGAATTTGACGTAACTGCTCGTTAATAATCTTAATAACCTGGACGGGATCGGCATCGAGTGGCAGTTCAAGGTGAACCGGGTAGAGCGTAGTGAACCAGCCAACAGTTCGTGTAAGGTCAACACCTTCGAAGATATCCTCGCGACCGTGACCTTCAAGATCGATCCATAGAGAAGAAGAACCCGTCCAGCGGTGGAAGGTCTGGGTGAGGCCGGCCAACAAGATATCATTGATCTCGCTTCCATAAACGGCTGGCGCCTCCTGGAGAAGGGCCTGGGTTTCCTCGCGGCCCAGGGAGACGGATACACTTTGAGCAGAGGCCTCTGTATTCAAATTAACGGAGCCGCGCTTGGAAGGCAACAGATCTGAAGGCAGTGCTTGGAGAGTAGCCCAATCTTTGCCAAACCAGAAGCCGGCCTCCTTTATCAATTCTGAAGATCGAGCGTAGTTGCTCAGCTGTTTGGCCCAGGTGGCGAAATCGGTGGTTCTGGCGGGGAGTTGTGTGAGTAATCCGCGCTCGTGCCGTTGATATGCGCTTTCGAGCTCTTCGATCAAGATTCGCCAAGAGATGGCGTCGACAGCCAGGTGATGTATGACTATCAGGAGGCGTCCTGGACGATCAGTCCCGAAGTCAAAATAAACCGCACGGATCAACGGGCCTGTAGATAAATGTAAACTGCGTTGTTGGGTAGCCGCGTGCATTTCGATTGCACTAGATCGCTCCGCCTCGCTCGATCCGGACAAGTCAATGACCTCAAAGGGAACTTCCTCATCCGAGTCTGTACTGGTTTGCTGCCAGCCTAATGACCCATTGGTATAACGGAAGTGCAGAGTATCATGCCGCATCAGGATATCGGATAATGCAGAGCCTAAGTGGACCGGGTTGAGCCGCTGTGAGGTGGTGAACATCAAAGATTGGTTCCAATGGTGCGGATTTGGGATATTCTGCTCGAAGAACCAATACTGAATGGGCGTTAAGGGAATTACCCCATTGATATTCGTTTCCTCCTTTTGTTTTTCAGGGGCTTCAGCTAAATCGGCCAGTGCGGCCAGTCCGGCTATCGTTGGCACCTGAAAAACATGTTTAAGCCTCAAATGCAGACCGGCCTCTGCTGAGCGGGCAACGATCTGCAGGCTCATGATCGAATCTCCCCCGAGCTCAAAGAAATTGTCATCTACGCCAATGGGGTCCACGCCTAGTACCTGCTGCCAGATCGAGACCAGGATCTGTTCGGTGTTGGTCTGAGGTGCCCGATAAGTGTTTGCCTGTTCTGGTTGCAGGTGCTGAGGGATTGGTAGAGCTTTACGGTCCAATTTTCCTGTGGAGGTAAGAGGAAAGGCCTCCATGATGACAAAAGTGGACGGAACCATGGTGCGAGGCAATCGCTGGTTTAGAAACCTTCTCAGCTCCTCAGACGAAGGAGGGGTATCCTCTGTATGTGTCACATAGGCTACCAAATGCTTCCTGCTGAAGGGAGGTTCATACAGCAGTACAACAGCCCCATTGACCAGCGGATGCTGTGTTAAGTTAGCCTCTATCTCGCCCAATTCGATACGCAACCCATTAATCTTGACCTGAGTATCTTTCCGGCCGACAAAGATCAGATTACCATCCGGGAGATAACGCGCCAGGTCTCCGGTAGAGTACAAATATTCACCTGATCGGAAAGGAGAACGGATGAAACACTGGGAGGTCAGCTCGGGCTGGTTCAGGTAGCCCCGCGCCAATCCCACGCCTCCGATGTAGATCTCTCCTACCACCCCCATTGGGACTGGCTGCATGGATCGATCCAGTAAATAGATGTGCGTGTTGGCCACCGGTCTCCCGATGGGCGTATTTCCTGCATGAGGGTGAGCAGCATCCACTATAAAGATTGTGCTGCAAATAGTGGTCTCGGTCGGACCATAGCCGTTCAAGATACACAGATCGGGGACGAGTTCATTCAAGTGGGAGAGCAGGGCTTCTGGAATTGGTTCGACGCCAACCAGCAGGCGGCGCAATCGAGTAATGCCTGGGTGATGTTGCACCCAGTTGGCAAAATCATTCAAAAGAAAAGGAGGTATGAAGGCACTCCGGATGGTGTGCTCCTGAATCCAGTCCAATAATCTATGCGCCTCTAACCGCAGGTCCTCCGGGATCACTTGTAAACTGCCCCCTGCCAGCAAGGGTGAGAAGATCTCGTAGACCGAGACATCGAACCCGGGACTGGTCCACCAGCTACACGCATCACCGGGTTGGATCGCTTGACGATTTTGGAAATCAGCCAGCAGGTTTACCACACCCCGGTGTGCCAGGGCGATGCCCTTGGGAGTACCGGTAGAGCCGGACGTATACATCACGTAGGCCAGCTGGTCGGGGGTTGCCGGACTGGACGGATTAGTCTGTGGCTGCCGGCGCAGGCGATCGATCTCCGCGTCTAAAAAAAACAGCTTCCCGGAGAAATCCCGCAAGCGCGGACGCAACCCTTGGCGGGTGAGTAGGAGAGTGGGGCGAGCGTCGGCAACCAGGGAGGACAGGCGCTTCTCCGGGATGTTTGGATCTAGCGGTACGTAGGCCCCACCAGCCTTCAAGATACCTAACAATGCAATGATCATCTGCGTAGAAGGCTCAAGACACACTCCAACCAGGCAATCGGGGCCAACGCCTTGTTTCTGAAGAAAATGAGCCAGTTGGTTGGCGCGCTGGTTTAGCTGGTGATAAGTCAATTGCTTTTCTCCGCTGACCACCGCTGTTATCTCAGGTGTCCGCTCGGCCTGTTGCTCAAAGAGCTGGTGCAAGCAGGACTTGTCCGGATAAACAGCAGCTGTAGCGTTCCAAGCCTCGACCAACCGATCCCGCTCAGGCTTTGGTAGCATGGTGAGATCGGACACCCGCTGCTCCGGGTTTGCCACAATACTCTCAAGCAAGGTAAGGTAGCATGCTGCCATACGTGAGATGGTTTCAGGGTCAAATAAATCCGTTGCATACTCGATCGTCACAGCAAGACCGTCGGACATTTCGGCTGCTAACATCGATACATCAAAGGGAGCGACACGGCAGGCCAGTGAAAAAGAACGTAGAACCAGTCCATTCAGCTCGAAGGTATGATCCGCCTTGCCCAACACGACGGCCCCAGCATTCTCCCTGGGAATCACACTGGGCGCCTGTTGCCATGAAAACACAGCTTGTATGAGCGGGGAACGACTGAGGTCGCGAACGGGCTGGAGGCGCTGAACCAAGAGCGAAAATGGATACCAGTCGTGCTTAGCACCTTCTTCGACCGATTTATGAATCCCATTCAACAGGTCTTTAAAGCGTGGATTCTCAGTGAAATTAGACCGGATGACCATCTGGTTCACGAAGTAGCCAACCACTCGAGCCATGCCCGGGCTCCTACCCGCTTTTGGAAAACCCACAAGGATGTCGTTCTGGCCTGTATAGCGGTGCAGCAGGGTTTGAAAAGCGGTTAATAGAACTGTATGAAGGGCGACATGTTGGTCTTCGGCAAGGGTATGAAGCGCGCCTGTCAGCTTTTTATCCAGTAAAAGGGAGTGAACGGCACCCTGGCCTGTAGAGACAGAGGGGCGAGACCGATCGCCAGGCAAACTCAGGGTGGATCGTTCTCCGGATAAGACTGTGCTCCAGTAATCCCAACTCATTTCAGCTTGTGGTCCAGCCAACTGATCCCTTTCTTTTTGCACGTGGTCGGCATAACTCGTGCGTAATGGTTTTAATCTTGCCGGAACACAATTGGTCTCTTCCCGGTAGAGTGCCGTGACTTCTGAAAGGATAATGGCGATGGTCCATAAGTCGCCGATGATGTGGTGAAGGGTCAGGAGTGTAAGGTTACCTCGGGCCTCGTCAACATCATTTGTTTCTTTAGAGGCGGGTGCTTGTTTAAACACGACTACCCGCCAGGTCGGACCGTGTTCCAAGTCGAAGGGACGATATACCTCTTTTGCCAGTACATCGTCCAATTGCACTGTATTCCATCCTGATGCATCCACGGATTGAAAGGGTATCTCGATAGAAGGGTATACACGTTGAACTGGGTCACCGTGTTGCTCGGCAAAGAATGTGCGCAGCATTGGATGGCGCTCAGCCAGCTTTTGGAAAGCGCGTTGAAATGCCTCCAGCTTGGTATCTCTGGGGAAGGTAACAGCACCAGCTAGGTTATAAGCGACAGAATCCGGAGCTAGCTTATAGTGGAACCACAAAGCTGCCTGCCCGCGGGTGAGTGGATACTCGTGGAGAAAGATGGAAGTGTTTGTTTTTTCAGTGAGTCTGTGATCCATTACGTCGGCTTACTCGCAGTTTTTCATCGTACTAGCTATTCTCCAAGTTCGGGCACAGGTGTCCTCAGCCTCTTCCTTCAACCCTGGAGTGGTAATTATCCCCATTATCACGAGCAGATCCTCAGGGGATACTTTGCTGGTTCCGTGTTCGAGCTGATGCACGGTGACGTTGCAAGGCAGCAGCACCCCCTCTGGGGCAATGGTCAGAACACGATGTGTCGATGATGGCTTGCAGGCGCCAAGGATCTTATAAGGCGCGAGATCAAGTCCCAGGCTACTCTCATGAATAATTTGATGATCCATTTTGTACACTTTCCATCTGCCTATAATTCTACTCTTCGATTTAGATAAATCTGCGACAACTGGTTAGTGTAAGACGATTCTAATGAGTTATTCAGGGAATTTATACCTGCGGTTAAGTAAGCCAAATGGCCTGTGCTTCCTCACGAGCACAGGCCAATGGCTAAGGAGAGAAAAATGATAAGCTGATTACAAGTGGTGGCTGGCTTGGATCGCCAGGATCGTGATGATGAATGCCACGGCAATCACTATCATAATAATATTCCAGATCCGGTCATTCCGTTCGCGCCTCGACTTATTCACTTGCTGGCGTTCCAACGTAGCGGCAGAGATGGATTTATTACTTTTTGACATGTCTCACCTGACTGCTAGAGCACGCTGGCTCTGCATTAGAGTCCGCACGATCAACGGCACAGCGATGGCTAATGAGATCAGAGCTATGATTTGAGATTGCGTCATTCCAAAGGCAATGATTTGATAAGAGCTGGTAAAAGCCAGGAAGAAGCGCTCGATACTGTACAGGCTGAGGTAGACCAGGAACAGTAAGCCATCCGGCCAGTTCTTTTTGCGGAGCTGCCACAGCAGGACGAAAATGCCCAGATTAGCAATGATTTCGAACACAGGCATGGGTGTGTAATAAACACCCAATTTCGGTACCATCGCGTTCGGGTTGGAGTATGCAAAACCAAAGGGTCCCGTTGTTGGTTTGCCCATCGCGTCGCCGGTGATGACGCAAGCAATGCGACCAATGGCCTGTGCCAGGGCTAGGCCCGGAGCAGCGGCATCCAACAGTTTAGGCAGCTGCCAACCACGCAGTCGTGCCAGTATAGCGACAACGATCAGTCCGCCAACAACTGCGCCCCAAATCGCCAGCCCACCTTCCCAAATATACAAAGCCCGAATAGGGTTGGCTGCATATTCATCCGGCCAGTGATCGAGCACATGGAACAGGCGCGCTCCAATCATCCCGCCTATAATGACCCATATGGTAGCGTCATAAATGTCTTCTTTTTTGAAGCCTTTCCTTTCGGCTTCTCGAGCGACCAGCCAGACGCCAACCAATACGGCTGTAATTACGATCAGGCCGTACCAACGGATATGTAGATGCCCAATGCTAAAGAGGATCGGATCAATGCCTATTGTTATCATACCTATAACCTAATGCGATCAATCCAGGGGTAGCTGAGATGTAACTAGCTACCCCTAGTTGGATGGGTTTTAATGATGATGCCCTTGTTCGGAACTATGTCCGTGAGCATTAACGTATTTCTGTGGTTCTTTGTCAAATGCCTTTTTACAACCATTTGAACAAAAGTAGTAAGTTTGCCCCAGGTATTCGGATTTGCCGGCAGCAGACTTGGGATCTACATCCATACCACATATCGGATCTTTTACCATTCGTATCACCTCCTTTCCAATCATAGATATCGATTGAGTTATTTTCACATTAGGCTTGATTAGATCTGGTTTCCTTGTATTGTCGCGAAACCGGTCGAGCGTGGGTATTTATCGGCAAGGATAGATATTAACCGATCGCGTAGTGTTTCCTTATTCCGAATCGCATCGATTGCACGCGGCAACATAATTTGGGTAATTGCTATATCTAGGGCAATCGCCAGATTTCGATCTGGGGACGGGTGGAAAAGCCCATCGCCTAATCTCGACCATGAATTAGCTAGATAAATCATTACTTCATCCATTGCGAGATCTAGTGCAGAAATATAATTCCTCAGAGTAGCTTCAACCTGCAACAAAGAATACAATGGCTGACGCTGATGCTTCAGAACGGGATAAACCTTATTGTAAGCAGCATCTTTACCCCGAATACAGGATTGCAGGAATTCATACTCGTCAAGAATTACCCCTTGGTTAATTAATGGATCTGGGATATCACTCGCTTGAGACCATTGAATAACGGTTGTACTTAGCAGAAGATCATCATCCCACCAATCAAAGGAATTCGTATCCATTGTCCCGATTATTCGCAGGTTTGCTGGAAATGAAATCGGCTCCGTGAGGTGGGAATCTCCTAGTTGCATGATCTGGCCGTTCTGAAGTTGATTAGATACTTCAGTAAAAAAGCTCAATAATTCAGCCGGACTGATCTGGGTGAGGCAGGCAATGAATACCTGGTTAGCATTATATGGCTGCCCGGCCTCTTCGATGATTGACATTACCTTTTCAGTAGAATAGCGCGTGTGTAACTCTGTATTACTGGCGACATCATCACTTCCTTCAGCCCACCAGGGATGGCCGGTAATCATCTGGATTGACAGATCATTCTGATTACTGAGCGATTGTGCTAATCCACGAACGAGAGCAGTTTTCCCACTTTGGGCGGGGCCTGCTAAAATCGCCAGGGGTTTTGATTTTAAGGCTACGTAAAAATTAGTTATATCAGCCTGATCCATGGAAACGCCATTTTCAGTCATGGCTTTATGCAGGGAAGCCAGCAACACAGCTTCATGATCTGCTTGAGTTGCTTGGATTTTATGGGGCAAAGGATTCGTAGATAGGGTCTTCATTTTCTGTGGCTGGTTATAGTATATGGCATCCATTTCCATATCAATAGCGCCATCTGTCGTACAATCAGACAAGCACTTTGGCTTATATCTTTAATTATTTAATGTGCTTCGATGGTTCACTAACCGAACCCGTTATGATAACAATTTTACGTTCGAGGAATCCATTCCCCCTTTTATCTGATCATCAACGATATATTGAGGACTAGTTCGCGTTATTCGAATTAATTTATTGAGGATGATTGATTTTGTAACGTGATAATCAGGTTTGTACCTTTGCCTAGTGATGATTGAATTTCTAGGGTTGCTCCAATTAATTCCGCACGTTCGTACATACCGAGTATTCCAAAATGACCATTTGGGGCAAAATCAGCTGCGCCATTTGGTACAACGAAACCCACACCATCATCAGTTACTTGAATTGTGACGCTTTCGGACGTAAATGTGATATTCAAGCCCGCATGTGACGCATTTGCATGTCGGTTGACGTTGCTCAAAGCTTCCTGTGTCATACGATAGAGTGCCAGTTCTGTTGCTGGATCCAATCGTCTTTCTATTCCCTGGTGGTGGAATTTAGTCTGTATTCCTCTCAGCTGCTGAGTTTCCTTTGCCAGCATTTCCAATGCAGTTACCAACCCCAAATCTTCAAGGTAAATTGGCCGTAATGCGCGCGTCACCCGGCGTAGATTCTCGATGGTTTGTTCGGTCAGCAATCCAATCTCATTTAACTTAGCTGATTCAGAACCATCTGCCTGTGTTGATACAGGTATCTCGAGCTGTGCAAGCTGTACCCTCTGTTTGAGAGCAATCAACGCCTGAAGAGTATCGTCATGGAGCTCACGTGCAATACGCTTGCGCTCATCTTCCTGTGCATCCGTGATGGCGCCAATATAGCGATGCAGGCTGCGTTGGGCATCTTTCACTTTATTCGCCATGTGAATCAATTCTTTTTGGAGATGCTGTATCTCGGCGATACCTCCCACTGGCTCTTGGATGGTTTTAAAATCACCCCAGGCAAGGGTCGCAGCTTTTGATTCCAATGTGCGTAAGGGTTTTACCACTTGATTTGCCCCGAGATACAATCCAAGTAACATTATCGCGATAGCTGGGATAAGCGCTAATGGTGCAGTTTGTGATGCACGTAGTGTGGGAGTGGAAACTGATTCCCATGATTCTTCCGTGACGAGTGCCCAACCAGCAGTTGTAATGGGGCTATAGGCAGTCACATGTTCATCACCACTTTTCTCTTTCACATAAACCGTACCGGTTTGCCCTTGTAGTGCTTGGGCAACTCCCGGATGATCACCTGATTGATCAGTCAAGTTACCAACTTTATAAAGAACCTGTTTGTCCGCACCCACCAGCAGGATGGATAGCTGACCTCCAGAAGGTAGAATACCTCCTAATGTGTTCTCTGCCAGCATGCTGATGGAAAACGCCCCAACAATCAAGTTATTCCCATCCATATCTTCAGAGATCAATCCCACCATGGCACCACTTTCTGGATTGCGATAGATGAAGATTTTACCGGTTTGGTCGGTTAGCTGTTGAAAAATCGGTTGCCATTTGGCGCGATCTGAGGCCCATGAATTCCATATTTGTTCATTCCCCATTATGGAGATTGGTTTTCCTTGTGCATCAAATTCAGCCACGCCAGCATCAAAGTCTTTCATCAAGTATCCCATCTGCGATAGGGTGGTTGTATCAGGTTGAGTTGAATCTTTTGAAAGTAACAGTCTGATGCTAGTTAATTCATTCACGTGATTTTCAATTTGAGCACTGAGGGCAGTGGCAGCTGTATTTACCAGCCGCTCGTCCCTCTCTCCAACCAATGTACGCATTGCTCTCTGATGGATGCTAATGCTACCAAACGTAATCACGACCAGGATTATCGTTAGCGGCAGCAGGATAATGGAGAATAATTGCAGCACCATTCCCAATTGAGGCAGCTTGAGCCTTAACTTTGGGTGGTTCAAATGGGTCATAATCGGGTTATTCTTCGGTTATATTTCCGATGGATTGCGAAATTACCCCCAACGAAACCGCGCGCATCACTGCTTCAGTGCGGCTACTCGTATGTAGCTTGGAGAAAATATGTGCCAGATGACCCTGAACTGTGCGGTCACTAATACCAAGCTGCACTCCGATGGCTTTGTTGGTAAAGCCTTTTGCTGCCATCGCAAGCACTTCTACTTCACGTTCAGTAAGCTGTTCAATCTCAATTGAATCATTGGAGTGATACAGCTGTGTAAGTAGTTTTTGGGTAATGGTGGGATCCAATACAGATTTACCGATGTTTACATCGCGCACAGCCTTAATAAGGTCAGCCGGGGCGGCTGTTTTCAAAACGTACCCATTGGCACCAGCCTTTAATACTGCCAGCACGTATGGGTCATCGTCGAAAGCTGTGAGGATCAATACACCTACCTTTGGGTAATTGGACCTCACCCAACGGGTAACTTCTATACCACTTGCTTTGGGCATCTGGATATCTAATACCGCAACGTCTGGCGGTTCTTGTTGGATCATTGCTTTCGCAATCTCACCATCGTCAGCTTCAGCGATGACTTGGATATCCCCAGCATGTTCTAAGAATTGGCGAATGCCGGCTCGAACGATGGCATGGTCATCAGCCAATAATACATGGATGGATTCAGAACTCGTTGTCATTAGGGGATATTATCATGCACATTAATTGATTGTGAGGTGAGTAAAGTCTTAGAAGTTTGAATATTTGGAGCGAAGGCGATGTTCAAATATGGATAGGTGAAAAATACAATTCCGGCACCAAACAGGATACCGCTAACCAAACGCATGATCGAGTTGAAGGACCCCCAGGCATCACCGGCATAAAAGCTGGCAGGCAAGGTTTGATGGGTAAGTGTTGCCAACCAGAGATTGGTATCTCGAAAACCTTGACCAATCCCAGCTAAATCACTCACAAAATGGCTCGTTCCATCTACCACCATCGGCAGCAGTAAGAGAAGAAAAATCCACCATGATATGGGTTTTACCTTAGCTCGGATCGACCACCAGATCAACCCAAACATCCAGAGGCTGGTATACATCGAGACCATGCGGTCTGACCAGGCAACCTTCCAGCCCATAGTCGGGTTCCCAATGAATTGTCTGAGTATCATGGGGTTTATTGTACTTTGCCAGGCTTTTTGCACCTCTGCTAGTGAATAAGTCAGCTTTGATCCAAAAAGAAAAAACGAGCGTTCCGGAAGCTGATGGCACTGGAAGGAGTAAATGGCGTAAATTACTCTTGCAGCCCCGTTCAAACCAATATGCATGAATACAGGCGCCAGGAAAGGTAAACCCACATATATCCCCAGCAGCAGGCTTACGGGGATGATCCAATTGCGACGTAGAATATTAGCCATTTAGGGTTCACCTTATATTAGTAGATCTGGTTTATCTTTAATACGCACGTTTACCGCTCCTCGGTCAAAAAAATATACTGGCAATCGGTGCTTTTCTATGATGATTATTCCGTCTGGCAGTTTATTGTCCTTTTGGCATTTGATATGTATTGAATGATTAAAGTTATACTCCGCAATTGAATAAATTGGTCCTGAAGCCAGAATTCCCCATCGACCCAGCTTCGGAGTCAGCCAACGGTCGATCCCTATAGACAGTCCAGCATTGGCCAGGAAGAGAGCCGCAAACACCAGTGCATATATGATCGCTGAACCGATATCGGCGGAACCTGGCACATAGGGCCCTCCAAAACCCTCAGCAGTTGACCAGATAACA
>JBGOYO010000009.1:0-18159 GCA_041479715.1 Anaerolineae bacterium | reverse complement strand
GCATCCGCCCCGCCGGTAACGCCAACCGATAGTAATTGGGTGAATATAAAAAATGAATGTGCAACGGATTTGAACCTACAACCGCTAGGTTATAAACCTAATCCTCACGTTTGATCTATTTAGGCGAAATGGGGTATTGTTTTTAGGGGAATTTGGTCATATACTGAATTCATATATTATTTAAAATTGCATATTATGTGAATATTCTTATCGAATCATTCGTTAGGCGTAACCTGATTATGGGTTCATGAAGGAGGACAATATGCAAGGTAGCTTGAACGACATTCTTCCAGAACCAATCAGTCCGGAGAATGAGACAGTCATCCTGGAACTTCTAAGGAGGAAGATGGCAGTCTCATTGGAGTTAGCGGTGGATCTTCTACGCGCAATGGAGCAACGTTTTGGCGCCGAAGCCCGCGAAGTGCTTCATGAGATGACCCGCAAGCAGGATTTCGAAACGAACGAAGAAATGAAAAAGCCAGAGGAAGACCTTCGAAGCTTTTGTGCAATGATCGATCGGGTCGCTGCCGGATCCCATCGATGGGAGCGTGTCGTCGACGATCCTAACCGAATAGGTTATTGCTTCACAAGATGCATGTATGCCGAGATCCTTCGGGAGCTAGAGGAACCTGAGCTAGGTTTTGTGATATGTGCACGCGATGGACCATGGGTTAAATCCTTCAACCCTGGCTTGGGCTTCCACAGAACCAAGACTCTCATGGAGGGCAACGACGTGTGTGACCACGTATTCTACGTGGAGAGATAGCTATGCATTGGATGCGACGTTGCCAGCCTGGGGCAGTGGACAACTGTGGTAGTGGTTCCTAGCTGCGCCTAACAGAGTATACTTCTCAGGACGTAAATTTTCGTCCTCCAGTATAAGATGGTTATTTGCCATCATCATGGGTGGAGCGGACGGCTGGAGTTCGCGCTCATTGCCCGGCTTTGGCTTGTGCTAAGTAAAGAATTAGGAGAGTGCAACCTCTATGAAAGCCCCGACATCCAAGTCAGAACTTCTTCAGGCTATACACACCTCTCGCAACGAGTGGGACGCCCTAATCACTCAAATCCCCCATCATCGACTATCCGAATCTTTGGTGTCAGGGTCATGGTCCATCAAGGATGTTATCGCTCACGTCACCGAGTATGATCGTTGGCTGGCCCTCGGCCTTGCGATGAGGCTCCAGAAACCTCCCCAAATCTGGCTCGACGATATCAGTCTCGATGAGTTCAACGCCGTGCTCCATCAACAGATCGCCGACTGCAATCCTGACGATATCCTCTTAGACTCGAACCGAGTGTTCCAAGACTTGATCAACGAAATCGAGGCTCACTCCGAAGCCTACCTCTTCGGGACTCACCACGTGGAAGGTGTTTCGGATGACGTAATACCTTTCCAACTCCTAAAGAGCGAATCGTACGGCCACTACAACGATCACATCCCTGCTATTCGAGCCTGGTTATCTTCTCATCCTCAGGATGCAGCGTAGTATAGCCGTCTACCGATGGATTGCATTTCATTAGCCATCTATCGAACAGACAAAAACCACCTAACATTGGTTGGAGCGGACTGTGGCTTTGCTGCTGGTGGTATGCACCGCGTTTACCAGAAGTGTGCAATAATAGGAAAAGCTTGGTAAACCCGCCGCTGCCGGTGAGCCTAACCGTTGGTGCGGCCCGAAGGAGCATAGCTAATAGGTGCTGAACGCCGCTGACCAGCAGCAGATCGATCGCGCCTTGACCCCAGTGCGCGAAGTACTTGGTTCGGACGCAGTCGCCGCCTACTTGTTCGGTTTGGCGGCACTAGGCGGCGGTTTGGCGGTCGCGCGCGCTCTCGTCTTTAAAAACCAGGTGCACCAGGTGTTGGCGCATGTGATTGGTGGGCTACTCGTGGTTTGGGGAGCAGGCATCTTTGTTTACGCGATCATTCAATATCATCGCACCCGCGCGAGACTGTCACAAGAAGGTCTCTCGAGAAATTCGCTGGGCGTCATGATACTAATGACAGCAATGCTATTGATCATCGCTACGCTGGTGTTTTGGATTACGCTCCAATAAACGGCGGATGCGACTTGCCGCCAAGGCTGACGTTCCTCCACCTGTGCGGAACGGACCAAACCAAGGCTCACTTTCGATAAGGACTAAAGATCATGATCAATAGAACCTCGCTGACCGTCATTCAACTAAACGATAGCCATGCCTATTTTGATCTACACCAGGAGATGTTCTGGCAGGGTGGTCAGGCAGTCTATCGTCCTGCGGGAGGGTATGCCCGTATTGCTGCAATCGTAAAGCAGATTCGGACCGAAAGCCAGGATAGTGTTCTGTTTTGCGACTGCGGTGATACTCTCCACGGCACCCATCCAGCCCTGAAAACCCAGGGGCAGGCATTGGTCCCTGTTTTGAATTCATTGGGTCTCGACGCGATGACGGCCCATTGGGAATTTGCTTACGGTCCCGCGACCTTCAAGCTGCGCGCAGCGGAACTCGGTTATCCGATGCTTGCGATCAATGTTTACGATCAAGCGACGAAGGAGTTGCTTTTCCCACCATACTGCGTGAAGGAGATCGGCGGGTTGCGGATCGGTCTTGTGGGCATCGCCTCCAATATTGTAGACAAGACCATGCCACCTTCCTACAGCGAAGGATTGGAATTCACACTGGGCCGAGACGAACTCCCTCAGATCATTGACATTCTACGCACCCAGGAGAAGGTAGATTTGGTCATTCTCATCTCGCATCTGGGGTTTCCCCAAGACATGAAACTTTTATCGGAGGTGCAGGGTATCGATATTTGCCTGAGCGGCCACACCCATAACCGCCTTCATAAACCGATCCTCCAGGGAAAAACGTTGGTAATACAGTCGGGATGCCACGGTTCCTTCTTGGGTCGCTTGGATTTGGAATTAGAGGGTAAACAGATCGTTGACTACCGGCACCAACTGATCGAGGTTGAAGCAAATATAAACCCCGATCCCGTAGTAGATGACCTCATCCGCCAAGCTCTAGCGCCTTATCAAGATGAACTTTCAACGGTTGTGGGTGAAACGGCGACCGCGCTTAATCGCGGAGCAATGCTAGAAACCACTATGGACAATTTTCTGCTTCAGGCGCTACTGGAGAGTACTGGTGCTCAATTGGCGTTCTCAAATGGTTGGCGGTTTGGTGCACCCATCATTTCGGGGAAAGTCACGTTGAACGACCTCTACAACATCATACCGATGAATCCGCCAGTGTCTACTGTCGAGCTGAGGGGCGAGGAATTAGTGCTGATGCTCGAAGAGAATCTTGAACGGACGTTTGCGTGCGACCCCTTCGATCAGATGGGCGGATATGTGAAGCGATGCATGGGCATCAACCTCTATTTCAAGGTTGAAAACCCCAAAGGACAGCGTATCCAGGAACTCTTTGTGCGAGGCGAGCAGGTAAGGCTGGACAAAGTTTACACCACTGCATTTGTCACTATGCAGGGAGTATCGGCTAAATACGGCACAAACCGCCAGAACCTGGAGATATCTGCAATAGAAACGATGGAACGCTATCTGGCCAGGAACAAACCGGTTGAAGCTGAGTTGCGCGGGACGATCGTGGCTGTTTAGCATTTATGACACCAATACTGAATGAATCACCGATGACCCAGAGATAGTATTCCTGGCGTATGTGGGTTGACTGCGCAGACAACCCCTGTTATCTCCTTGCTAAAAATCTACGGTAAAGGTGAATGGAAGGTGTGCACACATGGCAAGTCAAAGCTCCGTACCTGGCGCAAACTGCACCTGGGTGTTGAGCCAAAGAGAGGTGAGATTCAAGCGGCGACGCTGACATAAGCTAAGATCAGCGATGATGGGATGGAGGCATCCTTGTTGAAACAGATTGACCAGCCAATTGACAACTTTACCGCGGATGGCGCTTACGATAAGCGCAAAGTGTACGATAGCCTGAACAAACATGCTTTGTATGCCAGAGTGTTGATTCCGTCGCGTAACAATGCGCGCCTTTGGCAGTGTGGGAACACCAGGTCGGAACGTCTCAAGCGTGACGAAAACTTACGCTACATCCGTAAACATGGACGTAAAGCCTGGAAATGTAATTCTGGCTATCATGTTTGCTCTTTAGCAGAAACCGGCATGTTTCGCTTAAAAACCATCTTAGGCGACGAACTTTCTACGTGACTGATGGAAACACTAACATCTCAAGCACTTATCCGGTGTGCTGTACTCAATTAGATAACGCATCTGGGCATGCTGTAGAGCCATAAAGTGGCATGACTTTTTGCCCATCCAAGCTAGTTTACGTCTGTCCACGTACCATCTTTAGGATTTATCCACCACCGCCCACCTTTAAAAGACGTCCAAAGTATAATAAATAACCATAACAGGAGTGAATCTATGGCAGCTTTCCCATTTTGGTCAAAAGATGTAAACGAGGTCGTCCAAAGCGTGAATTCGTCCATCAATGGCTTGAACGGATCCGACGCTCAGGAAATCCTACGGCGCGCAGGTCCAAATAGCACGAAAACCAAAAAGCGGGTCACACCGCTGGGACTGTTTCTCAATCAATTCAAAAGCCCGATCGTTCTTATCCTGCTATTTGCCACCGTTATCTCAGCCTTTCTCCAGGATTGGGCGGATGCCATCATCATCCTGTTGATCGTGATGGGGAGCGCCCTACTCAGTTTCTTTCAAGAATACAATGCGAACAATGCTGCTGAAAAATTACGGGCGCAGGTTTCGCTCAAGACAGAAGTACTGCGAGATGGGAAACAAGTTTCTATCCCGACCGATGATATTGTTCCCGGTGATGTGGTTTTGCTCTCCGCTGGCAGTTTGATCCCTGCCGATGGGCTCGTGATTGAAGCCACAGATTTCTTCGTCAACCAGGCAGTGCTGACAGGTGAAACTTTCCCGGTTGAGAAAATGCCTGGGATTATCCCTGAAAGTGCAGGGCTGGCGGAGCGGACGAATGTTGTGTTCATGGGCACCAACGTCCGTAGCGGTAACGCCAAGGTGCTGATCGTGCAGACCGGATTACAGACTGCCTTCGGTCAAATTGCTGACCACCTGACCCTGCGTCCACCGGAGACCGAGTTCGAGCGAGGTATCCGTAAATTGGGCTATTTGCTCACGGAGGTTATGTTTATCCTGGTGCTGGGCATCTTCTTGTTTAACATAATTTCTCATAAGGCAGTGCTTGATTCATTGCTCTTCTCGATTGCACTGGCGGTAGGACTGACCCCTCAATTATTGCCCGCCATCATTAACATCAACCTGTCAAAAGGCTCGCAGGAAATGGCGAAACATGGCGTCATCGTACGGCGGCTGGAATCGATTGAGAACTTCGGTAGTATGGATATTCTTTGCACCGACAAAACCGGCACATTGACGGAAGGTGTAGTGCGGTTGGATGGCGCGCTGGATGTGAACGGCGAGCCATCTGAACAAGTCGGTCTATATGCGTATCTGAACGCGCACATGCAAACGGGCTTACCCAATCCGCTGGATGAGGCGATTGTCAACCAGGATGCACATGGGGCAGAGCAGTACGTTAAGTTGGATGAGATCCCGTATGACTTTATCCGCAAACGCCTGACAGTGGTTGCTGAGCGAGGTGTGTCATCGCCAACTATGATCACCAAAGGGGCATTGGAAAATGTGCTGGCGGTTTGTTCAAAGGTCCAAATTGGAGACCAGGAAAAAAACCTCGATAATTCAATGCAGACCAAAATCCAGGAAGGATTCGCGGCGTGGAGCGCTCAGGGTTATCGTGTGCTGGGGGTGGCGGTTAAATCTGTCAGCGGGCAGGTACATCCCTTTCCCAAAACAGGGGAAACCGATATGACTTTTGTCGGGTTCCTGTTGTTCTTCGATCCGCCGAAGGAAGGCGTGAAAGACACCATTCAGGCGCTGGCGAAACTGGGCGTGCAACTCAAGGTGATTACGGGTGACAACAAATTGGTTGCGCTCCATACCGGACAGGTGGTGGGGCTGGGAGATGCGAAGGTCTTGACTGGTGGCGAACTGGATGACATGCATGATGAAGCGCTCTGGCATGCTGTGGAGGAAACCATTATCTTTGCCGAGGTGGATCCCAACCAGAAGGAACGCATTATTTTGGCGCTCAAGAAGCGCTCACACGTGGTAGGCTATATGGGCGACGGCATCAACGATGCGCCCTCGCTCCACAGCGCCGACGTCGGTATCTCAGTGGCAAATGCAGTTGATGTAGCCAAAGAAGCCGCTGACTTGGTGCTGCTCAAACAGGATTTGGATGTACTGCGAGAGGGTATTGTGCAGGGACGAAAAACTTTTACCAATACGCTCAAGTATGTTTTCATGGCAACCAGCGCAAACTTTGGAAACATGTTCAGCATGGCAGGAGCTTCGTTGTTTTTGTCATTCCTGCCAATGTTACCCAAGCAGATTTTGCTGATCAACTTTCTGACCGATCTGCCTGAGATGACCATTGCCAGTGATCGCGTGGATGACGTAATGGTCCAGCGTCCGCACCGTATGGATATCTCCTTTATTCGTCGCTTTATGCTGATTTTTGGCCCGCTCAGTTCGATTTTCGATTTCACCACCTTTGGAGTGCTGTTATGGCTGATGAAGGCCACCGAACAAAGCTTCCAAACGGGCTGGTTTATTGAGTCCGTTCTTTCAGCGGGAGTGGTGGTCTTTGCAGTACGCACACGTCTGCCTTTTACGCGCAGTCGCCCCAGTCGCACCATGCTGGGTATGACACTGCTGGTGATGGCGATAACGCTCGCACTACCCTATTCGCCGCTGGCGGGGCTGATGGGATTCACACCATTACCGCTGACCTACTTGCTGATCATCTTTGGGATCGTAGCCACGTACTTTATGTCGGCAGAATTGATCAAACGTTGGTTTTATCGTAAATACGGAGCTTAACGTTTGAAAAATATAATTGGATGGCTCACACAAAATCATGCCTGGAAAAAGATTGGATACTTGGCGGTATTAGGTATAGCCTTGTATTTGATCTTGCCACAGGTCACCGCTCTGAAGAATTCTTGGCAGGTGCTCACATCCATGGCTCTTTGGGCTGTGGGAGTAGCGTTTATTGCTCAAGTCTTAAGTTACCTGGGTAGCGGGTACATGCTGCAAAGTATTCTTGCCATTGCACACCAGAAAGTATCATTGTGGCATAACACATTGATTGTTTTGGGATCCTACAGCATTGGCATGGTTGCTGGAGGTATGATTGGCACCACGGCGGTGATCTATCGTTGGACAAGCAGAGGCAAGGGCAGCATGGAGGGCGCAACGCTAGCCAGTATTTTTTTGCCCCAGTTTAACAGCATCATGCTGGTACTGCTCTCCATTTTTGGGTTGGTTCATCTGATCCTGGTTCACAGCCTGACGCAAGCCCAGTTGATCGGATTCGGAGCGACTATGCTGATCCTGGTACTTATCATGGGCGGTGCAGCCCTGGTAGTGCGCTTCCGAGGCCAGGCTATTAAAGCCATCATAGGGGTGTCCAGCCGTGTGGCACGTTTAGAGCGAAAATCCTTTGACCCGAATGCCACCCGACAAGAAGCAAACGATCTCTTTGCCGCCTGGGATCTGCTCTGGCAGGGTGCCTGGCATCGCCCTATGGCAGGGGCTTTCCTGAATGTGGCTTTCGACATGCTGACATTGTATTTCATGTTTGTAGCCGCTGGGGAAAACGTGAGTCTGGGTGTGTTACTGGCGGGGTATGGCTTACCACTGCTGTTGGGGAAAGTGGCTTTCATCATTCCGGGGGGTGTGGGTGTGGTGGAGAGTAGCATGGCAGCGCTGTACACCGGATTGGGAGTCCCTCAGGCGACGGCGGTGGTCGTGGTGTTGGGTTATCGGTTGATTTCGTTCTGGATCCCCAGCCTGGCAGGTTTTCCAATAGCGGCTTATTTGCAGAGATCCCAGAACAGATCTCCACAAAAACAGGAAATCTAGGATCTCATTAAGTAATGCTTCCAAATGCCAGCTTTGCGGTGTTTTTTCCCAACTGCTTCAACCACCACGTTAATTATAACCCTACCCGTTGAGTGATTGAATTTTTCTGCTTCGATGAACTTTCACAAGTCATTATGAAGAGAATCCATTGGATGTCAAGCTGTTGACTGGACCTTAATAACTACATCCAATTACTTCCTTTGTCACTATACGGTGGACAGGAGCAAAAATAGAGGGACATTGGATGGGAGAAGCGATTTTTTGGTAATGTCCTTTTAAGCTATTGACGGGCGTTCGGGCCGCTCCAATCAAAACTAATTTCTGAAAACGGTTTTTACTTCTTATTTCCTCCTCAGGACAGGGCTTGGGATCACCTTTCCTTGCTTCATACTGCGGGAACAATTCGGGAACAGATATGCTAGCTAGTATGGTCATATTGGCACAAAATAGACGTAATAGACAGCTTTTTTTCCCTTTTCCCCTACCTGCTCATCTATCGCACTGAAGAAGTCGCGGGTTCGAATCCTGCTAGGTCCACTTAAATACCCACATGGATGGGGGTTAATATTTTATGATGCCTACATATAGGGGTGAGAGGATTGATGCGGTTGTATAGCCATTTTGCTTGGGAAGTTCGTGTGCAGTTTTCGTATATACCTTCACTAACTGTGGATTCTATGGACAAAAAGCCTTGATTTACTTGACGCCATAAACGTACTGCATATTAGGAGCCCAGCCACCACAGCAATCAAAGACCTGGTAAGCGAGGAGTTCTCAGGATTAATTTGCTGCCCTGGATGTAAAGTCGAGATGTACCAGCAAGACAGGATGCTATTTTGACCTTACCAGATTCGACTTCCACTCCTACTGTTACGCCCTCTGAAATAGAACTGACGCCACTACCTACCGAGCATGTTGTATCCGATAAAATTATTACCGGCAAGCCTGATACCACGCAGGGAGGTATCTGATTTCTTCATCTTCCCTTCATCTTTACCCGCTAAAATATCCCCATGCGAATTTTGTTGGTCGAAGACGAACGCAAAATCTCAGCCTATGTCAAACGGGGTTTGGAAGAATCTGGGTATGCGGTAGATCCCGCATATACAGGGCGTGAAGCTCTCGATTGGGCCGAATCAGCTCCATATGATTTGATCATTCTGGACATTCTGTTACCAGAAATGGATGGGCTTTCTGTTTGTCGTGAGCTACGCCGTCGGGGGGATCGCACTCCCGTGCTCATGCTCACCGCACGTGATGACATTGATGACCGCGTGGCGGGTTTGGATGCAGGTGCAGATGACTATCTGATCAAACCTTTCGCCCTCAAAGAGCTGTTGGCACGTATGCGGGCTCTCACCCGCCGCGCTGGCGAAATGCCAAAATCAGCCATCCTGCAATTTACAGATTTGACTCTAGATACCCGCACTCGCCAAGTGCGGCGCGGCGGGAGGCGCATCGAGCTAGCTGCCAAAGAGTTCGCCGTGTTGGAATGTCTGCTACGCGAGCCGGAACGCGTGCTCACCCGGACCCAGATTGCGGAACATGTGTGGAACTATGATACCTACAATCAATCCAATGTGGTGGATGTCTACATCCGCAACCTTCGCCGAAAAATAGATGACCCCAGCGATCAGAAAATCATTCACACCGTACGCGGAGCTGGCTACTGCCTGTCACTGAATGAAATGGATTAAAACCATCCGCGTCCGCCTTGCATTATGGTCGACAATACTCATGCTGGGCATGCTGACGGCTTTTGGTGGATTCGTGTATGCCGATCTTAGCCATAACCTGCGTACATCCATTGATAATACACTTTCTCTCAGCGCAGAGCAGACTGCTGCGGGTTTGAACATTGATAATGGTCAAATCATTATTGCAGAAGCAATTGCAGGGGATGAAACCGGCACTGAAGCATTTACAACTGGTGGGCTCACGTTGATCGTATTGTCTAAAGATAACGCAATTTTACAAGCTACAGGACCACTGAGCGCGCAGCCCGTCTCCACGCAGTTTACTGATACACAAAGCGTCTTCGTTACCCTGAACGAAGCGGGGCAATCTGCTCCCATCCGTGCATACATAGAGCCGATAATGGATAATTCACAGGTGGTCGGGTGGGTGCAGGCGATGCAAAGCCTGGCTACTGTGGATGATTCGCTGCAACGCCTGCTGACCGCACTGCTTTTGGGTGGAGGGACATTCTCATTGCTAGCGGGATTTATTGGATATTTTCTTGCCACACGTGCGCTGGCGCCAATTGAAGATATTACCAGCGCTGCGCGTCGTATCTCCACCGAAGACCTGTCCGCTCGCCTGAATATTTTAGATACTGGTGACGAAGTCAGCCGCCTAGCAGGCACATTCAACGAGATGCTGGATCGCCTTGACACCGGCTTCAAGCGCGAGCGTCAGTTCACCTCCGACGCTTCTCACGAGCTGCGCACACCCCTGGCCGCCATGCAGGCGATTCTAAGCGTCGTGCGTGAAGGTGATCGTCCGGTTTTGGAATACCGCCAGGCGCTGGATGATCTGGCAGGTGAGACCGACCGGCTACGCGGGCTGGTGGAGGAGCTGTTGAGACTGGCGCGGGGCGACCGACAGCGTTCCAATGTGCGGGAGCGGGTGGATTTGTCAATTATGCTGAAAGACGTGACTGACTCGCTGCGCCCTCTGGCGGAGGTAAAAGGGCTGAGCCTGACATGTGACGCACCACCCAACATGACCCTGATGGGAGACAGCGATGGCTTGATCCGCTTGTTTATTAATCTGCTGGATAATGCGATCAAGTTCACTGAGCATGGGGAGGTGAAAGTGAACGGTAGAAACGAGCCGAACTCACTTTATGTGGCAATTACCGACACCGGTGCAGGTATTCCCGCTGAGCACCTCGAGCATATCTTCGACCGCTTCTACAGGATCGAATCTGCCCGCTCCACGAGTGGATTTGGCCTGGGATTGGCAATTGCCAGTCAAATCGTCCAGGCACACAGTGGAAATATTACTGCAATGAGCAGAGTAGGTGAAGGAACGACGATAACGGTGCATCTCCCAAAATGAAATATTTGGTAATTTCACTTCATTGTTACTTCATTTTACGATGCTATCATAATCATGACAGCGCACAAAGCGCTGAATTTCGAAAGGAGATAAACCTATGAAGATTAACAGATTTCTTGCTCTTGCAACCATTGCCTTATTGGTAGTGGGCGCGATGGGCGCAGTGAGTTTGAAGGCCTTTGCCAAGAGCGCTGCCGCCCCTGCAGCTCAGAGTTCTGCCCCGGCTGCAGATTGCTCGCAGGACCAGGCCGACGGTACCGAAGTGAAGTCGGCTACTGACACCGATAACGTTGAGCTACAGTGTGGCGACCAGGTAGAAGATGGTTTACCAGACAGTGCCGCAGCTCCTGCTCAAGGGCTCAGTCCTGCCTCCGTAGTTCCTGCTTCTGCAGCAAATGCAAATATCACTTTGGCGAAAGCCCAGGTTGCACCGCTTGCTGCTGCTACCAACACCACTGTGTCAGCCACTACGGCACAGGCCAGTCAGCAGATTGAAGACGGTCTTCCTGACACTGCAGAAACCATCGGCGCACCAGACACTGACAATATTCAACTTGAGGAACAGGTTGGTGACCAAAGCGCCCAGGATAACGGTGTGGAAGCACCCGAAGTCGAGACCTTGACGGTCCCGTAATATCCTGCTCACTAGAACGCCCCCGTAGAACCGGGGGCGTTTCCTTTTATTCTTAAAATTCATTCGGGATTCATTTTAACATTGTCTTGAACGAATAGGCTAACTTCAATTTCCTCCCACAATTGAGAAATCCACTATGACGGCTACTTCATAAGGGTGAAAGAAGGCCACTCCAGACTCACCGCTTCGGAAATTTATGCCGTCAGGTCAGGGTTAACCCGAACCAAATCCAGTAGCCAACAAGCAGACAGCGCTGCTGTTCGGGAGCGCTGTTTTTTGTTAGCGCATTCCATGCAGCATCTAGCCAAAGTTCGGCTTCATGTTGACTTCATCTCAGGTGAGTAGAATTCCTTCCATTCTTACCTAAAGGCGAGACAAGCCATGGATGTTATCAAGGAACAGCAAAACCATTTTGGAAAAATGTTCGTACACTGGCTGCTTGGACTAGTGGCAGTGTTGGGGCTAGTCGCGGTATTCGCTGATTTAGTGGAAGATGTCTGGTTTAGAGAGGGCTTTACTTGGGATAAGCCGATCATCCTGGCAATTCACCAACTCGGCAACCTCATACTTGACACCATCATGCGGGTAGTGACACAGTCAGGGGAAGCTGGCGCGATTGCCACTGTGATCCTGGTTGCCGGCTGGTTTGCTTGGAAACACAGGTTAGTAGATGCGTTCGCAATTCTTATCAGTTTTGCTGGCGCAGCGACGCTCAACACAATGTTGAAGTTCCTGCTCACACGACCGCGTCCCGCATTCTTCCCGCCACTGGTGGTTGAAAGCGGATTTAGCTTTCCCAGCGGGCACGTAACAGCCTCAATCGCGGTCTTTGGATTCCTGGCGGTTCTGCTATGGCGTGGTAGGCGCTACAGCTGGGCGATATTATTAGGAGCATTGATACCCGTAGTGGCCATAAGCCGCATCTATCTTGGAGTGCATTATCCGAGCGATACATTGGGGTCAATAATTTTTGCTTCACTGTGGCTGATCGTGGTATTCAGCGTCCGTGACAGGTACCTGCACCAGATGCAGCAAACACCACTATGACTTCATCAAAGCTTCATCTCATGCCATTAGAATTTCTTCGATATTCAGTAAAGGAGATAACCTATGACGAAAAAATCTTCCATCCTGTTCGTGCTTATCCTTATCCTTGCAGGAGTACTCTCAGCTTGTGGAGGCAATGCCCCAGCTGCCACTGTGAATACCCAGGCCACATTACCTGCGGTTACTAACGGCGAAAACAGCGGAGAGGGTGGTGTGGAAGCGGCGCTGGTCACCTACTCGGATGCTACTCAGGGGTTTTCAATCGGACACCCTGGAACCTGGACCCAGGACACATCTTTCACCAATGGCGTTAAGTACGTGGGTGGGGATGATTGGATGACATTGGAATTCGTCACACCCGCTACTGGTACAGATGCCATGACTTACGCCCAGAATGATGTGGCGGCTGTCACGGCAGCTTTCCCGGGCTTCAAGCAATTGAGCTTGCAAGCCTCCACCGAAGTCAAGAATGCCATTATTCTAGGTTTCACCGCCGATGGTAAATCCACAGTGACCGGCAAAACCTTCACTGCCCACAACGAACGATACTACATGCCATTAGCGGATGGACGCATTGCCATCTTGACCGTGGTCGGGCCCGAAAATCATTACGATCGCGAAGGCGTGCGCGATATCACCCTGACCTTCAAGGTAAGCAAGTAAAAGCAATGTAGAGATCGATACCCTATATGGAAGCTCTCAATCTTCAAGGCCTTTACAAAATCTACAAGGAAGGCGACATCGAAACCGTTGCCCTGCGTGGCGTTAGTTTGAATGTTCAACCCGGTGAGTTTGTTGCCATCACCGGGCGCTCCGGGGCAGGCAAGACCACCCTGCTCAACCTGATCGGTGGGCTGGCGCTGCCCAATGCGGGCAAGGTCATCATTGGCGGTACCGATATCATCCGCCTGAGCGAAAGTGAGCGTGCCGCATTCCGGCGCAAGAAGATCGGTATCATCTATCAAACCGATAACCTGATCCCCTTCCTGACTGCCCTCGAAAACGTCTTGTTGCCCATGCAATTGGCTGGGCGCAAAGACAGTCGCCCGCGTGCCCGTAAGCTATTAAGCGAGGTCGGATTATCCGAGCGCATGCATCACAAGCCCAACATGCTTTCCGGGGGTGAGCGCCAGCGGGTTGCCATCGCGGTTGCCCTCGCTAATGAACCTGAAATATTGCTGGCAGACGAGCTAACTGGTGAATTGGATTCCACTACCGCAGAGCAGGTAATGACCCTGCTGAACGAGCTCAATACCGGCCATCAATTGACTTTGATCATCGTCACACATAACAAGAATGTGGCCGCATGCGCAACACGCCAGGTAAAAATTGCCGACGGTCAGATCATTGAAAGCGAGGCTGCCCATGTCTAACCAGGTTCCTCAAGGGGAATTAGCACTGCAAACCATTGCTCTAAACCGTCAATATCGTGTCGGACGTGAAACCATCACCGCTTTGGGGGGTGTCGATATTGCCATACAGCATGGCGAATTTGTCGCCATCATTGGTCCGAGCGGTAGCGGTAAATCCACCCTACTTAATCTGCTTGGAGGGCTGGACCAACCTTCCTCCGGTAAAGTTCTGCTGGACGGGCACGATTTATCAATATATGACGAGGAAGGGTTGGCTGCCCTGCGCCGCCAGAAAATGGGTTTCATTTTCCAGCGCCACGACTTGTTTCCGGTTTTGACCGCCCGCGAAAATGTGGAGTTTCCCATGCTGTTGGGGAATATGCGCGCTGCAGAGCGGCGGGAAAGGAGCGACCAGTTGCTCAGCCTGGTGCACTTGGCAGAGAATGCTGACCATTTGCCGGATGAACTTTCTGGTGGGCAGCAGCAACGCGTGGGCATTGCGCGTGCGCTGGCGAATGCCGCTTCTATTTTGCTGGCAGATGAACCTACCGGTAACCTGGACAGCACTACTTCCGATGATATCATCAACTCAATTATCGCCCTCAAGCGTGCTCGTAACCTGACCCTGGTGATGGTCACGCATGACTTGGAAGTGGCCGCACATGCCGACCGCATCCTGCAGCTCAAAGACGGTCATCTTTTGATCGGAAATGGAAGCACCCAATGACCCTTATATACGCCTGGCGGTTGGTGATGCGTAACCCGCGTCGCACCGCAACTTATCTCTTTGGACTCACCCTGGCTGTGGGCTTGTTCTCAGGAATCCTGTTCTTTGTGGACGCCACAGCCCGCCAGATGACCGCCACCGCAATTACCCCAGTCAAGCTGGATATGATCGCCCATGCCACCAAACCCGATGTAAATATAACGGATATGGTTCCCACCATCACTGCCTTGCGTGGGATTAGTGCAGCTGAGGCAGTTTTTGCAGGTGATTTCGCCTCAGCCCAAAGAGTGGGCAGCACGCAATCCACACCTTCTGGACGCATGTTTGCCATATCAGCCTCGTATTTCCATACTTTCGACATTCTACAAATCAGTGAAGGTCAGTTCGACCCCTCCGGGGCAATGGTCAGTGAGGCGATGGCAATTGCTCAAAACCTGAAAGTTGGTGACCAAATCCAATTGACCTTCTCAGGTATAGAAAAACCGGTTGTCCTGCCTGTCACTGGCATTGTCAATCTCGACAATGCTGAAGCCTTGTTTGCCACGACCACCGAAGCTGAAAATGCGCTCGTATCCGACGTAGTTCTGGTGGACAATGCGTGGTTCCAACAGAACCTGGCGGCACAGCTTGCTGCACTAGCTGCCAACCCACCCGCAAATCTTGCACCTGGGGTGATCATTTATGATCCGCAAGTTCATCTCAAGGTGGACCGCTCACTGCTGCCCGCTGACCCGACCTTAGCAGCCCTGCACACCGAGTCGTTGCGCCGTGCAGTGGAACGTCAGTTTTCTGGACAGCTGAAAACAGTGGATAATCTTTCCGGTGCGTTCAAAAGCGCTAAATCTGATGTGCTTACTGCCAAGATCATGTTCATCTTTCTTGGACTACCCGGAGTCGCACTTGCTGCCTATCTGGCAAAATTTACCGCGGAGCTTTTCGCTGGTGCACAACGGCGCGAGATCAGCCTGTTGCGCACACATGGCGCTACTCCCATCCAAGTTACCACTATTATCGCCTTATCGTCTGTTTTTCTGGCAATTGGTGGCTCGGTCCTTGGGCTGCTGTTTGGCCTGCTGACCCTGTTGGTCAGCGCGGGTGGGCAGGTTGCCAGTTCTCTAAATCCGTTTGTATCTGGCTTTGACTGGGGCTTGTTCGCCAACTCAGCTCTTGTGGCTTTCCTCGTCGGTCTGGTGCTGACCTTTTTTGCAGCTTTTGTGCCTGGGTTTACGACCATGCGTAATGAAATCACCCAGGAGCGCCGCTCAGCGCGCCGCGTGGAATCTGCACCTTTCTGGAAACGCACCTGGCTGGATGTCATCCTGCTTGTCGTAGCTGGTGTAGTGTTGATGGTTACCCAGCTCAATGGCGGGTTCAAACCATCTGCCAATGAAGCTGCCTCGGTGCAGTTATCGTTTTACATCTTTCTCGCCCCCTTCCTAGCCTGGGTGGGGATTATCCTGCTCACCCTGAGGCTGGTTGAGAGTGGATTAAAAGCCTTCACCGTTCCAATCGCGGCGGGTTTCCGCAGAATTTTTGGTGAAATTGGTGAAGTGGCGGGTAAATCCATTGCCCGGCGCGCTAGCCGTATCAGCGCGGCAACTGCCGTCATTGCCTTGACGCTTTCATTCGGGGTCAGCCTGGCATTGTTTCAAAAGACCTACACCAGCGAGAAACGCCTGGATGCCCAATATATCGTCGGCTCAGATATCCGCTTCACCCCCGCCCTTAACACCCCGCAAACCCCCGATTTTACCTCCCAGCTCATGCTACCTAACGTGCAGGGGGTGACAGCTATTGCGCGCGATACCCAGGCACTGGTTGGCTCAGAAAAGAACACTGTCTATGGCATCGATGTGCCTTCTTTCAAGCGGGTGGCCTACCTGCCGGATAGTTTCTTTGTAAATGGCAGCGCTCAGAAGACGATTGACGCCATGACCAACCGAAATACCAATTACGCGCCCGGCTCCACCCAACAGGTATTGAATGCATTAGCCAGCACACCCAATGGTGTTATCATCTCGGTAGAACAAGCTGAAAAGTACAACATCCGTATTGGCGATCCAGTTCTGCTGCGTTTGTACACCCGGTTTACGAAGCAGTACACCGATGTGCAGACCCAGGCAGTGGGTTTATTTATTTACTTTCCCACCTCTGCCCAGGATTCAGATTTCATCCTGAATCGAGATTTCATGCTTCAAAGCTCAGGAAGCACGAATGCAGATTATTTCTTGCTTAAGACCGACAGTAACCCTCAGACCATCAAAGGCGTCGCTGCAGCGCTAGCAGCCAAATACAAGAACGTCATGCCAGTGCAGATCCAGAACACCGAGACGGTGATCAAAACCGAATCCAGCTCACTGACCTCGCTCAACCTGACCGGGCTGGGGGCGATGGAACGGTTTTATACCCTTCTGGTGACTACAGTTGGTTTGGCCATCTTTCTACTGGCGATGATCAACGAACGCCAGCGAGAGTTCGGTGCCATGCGCGCCCTGGGCGCCAACCTGGGGCACCTGCAGCGTTTTCTGTTCACAGAAGCCGCCACTATTGGCTTGTTGAGTCTACTCATAGGGTTGCTGGTTGGTGTGGGATTGGCTTTCATGCTGGTCATGCTCTTGGGAGTGATATTTACCATCCCTGCGCATGGGCTATCCGTGCCTGCTCTGGAATTACTTACCCTGACAGTCCTGGTTGTCGCTGGGATGGTCGTCAGTGCCTTGATTAGTGCGCGGCGGTTGGCAACGCTTAAAGTGGTCGAAGCGTTGAGGGAATTGTAAGATAACAAACAAGAGACTGGCGACTTAAGTTGTCGTTACGAGAATATTAGCCTGCTTTGTACCAGCTTGTGACTATATGTTATCCCAAGAGATTTACCCTTATTGAGGGAAACTGAGTGTCCAATTGTTGATCAAGCTCCTGTGTAAACTATAGATCTAATCGCCCCCTTAACATATATGACCTATGGATCATTCATCTCCCCTCCAGACAGAGTTCCGGGTCGTCTTTCCTTGCTTCAAACTGCTGTACCCTTCGGGTACAATTCGGGTACAGATATGCTGAAACAGCCCGCAAGGAGCGCAGCGAGTTGTATCGTGATTTTGGTACATCTTAGACGTAATGGACGGCTTTTTTTCCCTTTTTCCCCTTCAATTTTCTTCATCGCACTGAAGAGGCCGCGGGTTCGAGTCCCGCCAGGTCTACCTGACCACTCTAACAAATGATCTCGTTTGGGTCAATAGCCGCTCCGGCTTATGTACCGCCGCAGCTCCTAACTAATAGTAGATTTATGGCTACAATTACTTGTCATATCACTGTTATGCGGGACAATTGTCCCTCCAGCAACGGGACATCCGCCTATCGCCCTGCAATTCAAAATCGTAT
>JBGOYO010000008.1:0-18336 GCA_041479715.1 Anaerolineae bacterium | reverse complement strand
TAGTTGATGAACACCTGGGTCTTATACTCCAACCGGCGGAAGGCGGTGGTATGCAGAATGCGGTCGCGGTCGCGCTGGTAAGCCGTGCGGTACTCCGCTTCTTCCTCCGGGTAGCAACGGCCCTTTGTATTTTTGCTGCGGATACCATACGGCGCCAGGCTTTGGTCTTCGATATTTTCCAGTTCTTTTCGCGTAAAATACATAGTCCCACTTTGTGAATAGTCTTTTCAGACTTAAATTATCCGAACCATATTATAACCCGTCTTATGGATCAGGCTCGCTGGCTACGAGCCGTGCAACATTGTTCCCAGCTCTTCTCCGAGCAGGGAACGGCGCACATTGTCAGGAACCTCACCTGAGAAGATGGAGGCTTTTAAACCGGGCAGGTCGTTGATCATCGACAGCACCTGGCGCACTTTATCCTCCATTCCACCAGTCACGTCCGTAGCTGTCGAGCCCTTCAGCCCCACTTCGATCCGCGCAAAGCTGGCAGGAGTAATCACAGGCAGCAGGTGGTTATTGGCAGGGAAATCCTGCCACACCCCAGGATCTATCCCCGCCAACAGCAGACGGCTTGGGTGCAGCTGGGGTACCAGGTAGGCAAACAGGTCTTCGGTTGATAAAATCGTCCCGCCCAGTGCCCGGTCGAAGACCACGTCACCGTACACTACCGGGATAAGCCCATTCCGCAGAGCGCTCTGGAGCGGTTCCAGGTTCCAGGCGGTTACCTCTCCCTGATTGGCAGTGACCGACGCCGAGGGCGGAAATGTGAGCGCTTGGAGGCCTGCTTTAGCCATGACATCCAGCATCATGTGATTCAATTCAGCCGCCTGGCGCCAGACTTCAACGAAACCGTGCCATTCTTCAGCCGTATTCACCCCCCGACGGGTGTGATATTGCCTCGCCGGGACGTGCCCGTAAGAGCCGGAACCATGGCCCAGTAAAATCTGCAGATCCTGGTCTTCAGCACGGGCTTCGGCAATTTCGGTTGCAAGCCGTTCAATCACCTGTGGCCTGAGGGTGTGAGGCCGATCCTTAAATGTAATCAGCGACCCGCCTAGCTTAAGGAACACCAGCCGGGGGCTCATGGCTTGCCGATCTCCGTGATGATCGTGCGTACGGCTCCGGCTTGCTTGAGTGCGGTCACCACCCTGTCTGAGGTTTCGGCTGCCACCAGGGCGATCATATTGCCTCCCCGCCCTGCCCCCGAGAGCTTGGCGCCCAATGCCCCTGCTGAGTGGGCGGCCTCGATCAGCGCCTCCAGCTCCGGTGAAGACACACCCATCTGGCGAAGCAAAACCTGGTTATCATCCATCAATGATCCGAGAGCTTCCACATGGCCATCCTCGATGCAGCTGCGCGCCCGGGAGGCTATTCCTCCGGCAGAGTCGAACAAGCCATCAAAAAGCATCTTGTCCGTCTCCCAAGCGTGGCGGACGTCGCTTACCACTTCCGCAGTTGGGCTTTGTACGCTGGTAACACCGATCACCAGAGTGAATGGCTGCTTCACTCGCAGGGTTTGGATCGGCTCGCCTTTCATAAAGTAGACCGGTTTGGCATAGGTGATGACGGTGTTATCGATTCCGGAGGGGGTACCGTGGTGGATCAGCTCCACTTCATATACCAGCTGGGAGATCTGTTCATCGCTGAGTAGGTGACCGAGCGCCGCCGAAAACGCACGCAGAATCGCCACTGAAACCGCCGCGCCTGAGCCCATCCCGCCCGCGATTGGGATAGTTGAGATTACCTTGATGCTGCACGCCGGGATGCGCCTGATCTGCAAAGCCGCGGCAGCTTTGAGTACCACTGCTGCCAGGGGGTGATTTTCCGGCAGGTCATCCAGGGTAGTTTCCAGCCCGATATCTGGGGCCTGCAACTTTACCAACCCGGTGCGGCTTTTTGGGTCCATGCTGACCATCGCCTTCGCCCTTACTTGCGTCACTGGCGCGGCGATCGCTGGGCGGCCGTACACGACAGCATGTTCACCGAACAGGATCACTTTTCCGGGGGCATAGGCAGAGAATGCGGGCATCTCGAAATACCTTTACAGTTACACACTAGGCGGGGATGAGATAGAAAATGACCAGCACCGAGAGCAACCATAAGACGATGGTTGCCTGGAGCGGTCGATCCTTCAGGAGCACCTCCTCCGGCTCACCCCCGTAGTGCTTCACCTGCAGGAGGTAGAGATAGCGGAAGATGCCATAGATCACAAATGGGATGGTCAGCATCATGGTGTCGTTCGCCGGCAGGTTGGGCGCTGAAAATGTGTACAGGCTGTAGGTGATGATGGCGCTGCTGGATACGATCAGGATCAGCTGATCGAGCAGCGGCAGGGTGTATTCCCCCAGTGACTTGCGATGAGTGTTGGCCTCACCCGCCAGAAGGTTCAGCTCAGCCCGCCGCTTGCCAATCCCCAGGTACAATGCCAGGAAGGTGGTGAAAACGTATAGCCATGGCGAGAAGCGGTGAACGGTGATCAGGGATACTCCGGCTGCCACGCGTAACACGTAGAAGCTGGCCAGGATCATCACATCCAGGATAGGCGCATGCTTGAGCCAGGCTGAATAGGCCAGGTTGAGCACCAGGTAGGTTAATCCAATCAGGGCAAACTCGAGGGATAACAGCGTCGCCGGGATGAATACGACGATCGTAAGCACAATCCCGGCAGCTCTGGCGGTTGAGATTTTCAGTGCCCCAGATGCCAATGGGCGCATCTTTTTTAGAGGGTGCACCCGATCAGCTTCCAGGTCAACCAGGTCGTTAATGATGTAAATGACGCTGGAGAGCAAGCAAAACAGGATGAATCCGAATATAGTGCGGGCCAGCGCAGGCCAGTTGGTCAGCTGCTTATCGAAAACAATGGGGATGAACAGCAGCCCGTTTTTTACCCAATGGCGGGGGCGCATGGTCTTGAGAAGTGGTTTTACCCAGGTGAGCGACATGGTCTACTCGTATTAGTTTACCTGAGAATCACAGATTCGGGAAAGGAGAATCAGGGTACTCAGGCCATGAATCTGGGATAAGATATGCAGGTGAGAAAAATCAGGCTGGATATACTATTGGTGGAACGCGGGCTGGCGGAGAGCCGCTCACTGGCACAGCGCCTGATATTGGCAGGACAGGTGCGTGTGAATGGTGAGGTGCTGTTGAGAGCAGCTGCCAATGTGCCTGCGGATGTGCGCCTGGAAGTCGAACACGGGCCGCGTTTCGTCTCACGCGGCGGCGATAAGCTGGAAGCCGCGCTGCAGGCTTTCGGTGTTGACGTCTCTGGCCGTACCTGCGCCGATGTAGGCGCTTCAACCGGCGGCTTCACCGACTGCTTGCTCCAACATGGCGTAGCCAGGATATATTCCATCGACGTAGGTCATGGGATCCTCGATTGGAAGCTGCGCCGCGACCCGCGCGTGGTGGTGATGGAGGAAACCAATGCACGCTACGTTAAAAGCCTTCCAGAGCCGGTTGAGGTCGTGACAATAGATGTGTCCTTCATTTCATTAAAAATCATGCTGCCGGTGGTAAAGGATTGGTTAATCAAAGCAGGCGATGAGATTGAAATCTCAAGGGGAACGATCATTGCACTGATCAAGCCCCAATTCGAGGCTGGTCGCCAGCAGGTGGGTCGCAACAAAGGCGTGATCCGTGATCCCCTCATCCATCACCAGGTGCTGCTGGATATCTTGGGTTTCGCTCACGAGCTCGGATATGCCGTTCTAGGGTTGATCCGCAGCCCCCTCACCGGGCCGAAGGGAAACGTGGAATTCCTGGTCTGGCTGGAAGCTTCAGACCAGCAATTGGCTTCCATTGAGACGTTGGCTGATCTGGCAGCATTGGGCAAGGTAATCGAGAGCTAACCGTTCGGTGGGTCTTCCGATTGTTAAAATCGGTTATACTATGCCGCGTCAATGACCTCGGAACATATTCGCAACTTTTGCATCATTGCCCATATCGATCACGGTAAGTCGACGCTGGCCGACCGTTTGTTGCATCTCACCGGTACGGTCTCAGACCGTGATACCACCGAGCAAATCCTCGACAGCATGGAGCTCGAGCGTGAAAAAGGCGTCACGATCAAAGCCTCAGCGGTGCGGATGAGCTACACGGCTAAAGATGGGGAAAAATATGAGCTTAACCTGATCGATACCCCCGGGCATGTGGATTTTGGTTATGAAGTCAGCCGCGCTCTGGAAGCCTGCGAAGGTGCACTATTGGTGGTGGATGCCAGCCAAGGGATCGAAGCTCAGACGCTGGCCAACCTTTACAGCGCCCTGGAAGCTGACCTGGAAATCATCCCCATCATCAACAAGATCGATCTGCCGTCTGCCCGGCCTGATGAGGTGGCGCAGGATATCAGCAGCCTGTTGGGCACACCTCCGGGAGAGGTCATCCGAATTTCCGCCAAGGAAGGGACCAACATCGAGGCGGTGCTGGAAGTTATTGTCAAGGAAATCCCGCCCCCAAAGGGGGATGAAACTGCGCCTCTTAGGTCGCTCATTTTCGACTCGCACTATGATTCATACAAGGGTGTGGTGGCATACGTGCGTTTGATTGATGGCAGGATCCACCACACTGATACCCTGCACCTGATGGCGACCGGTTTTGACGTCAAACCGGTCGAGATTGGCATTTTTGCCCCTGACCTGCGCCCCGTCCAAGACCTGGAGGCTGGTGAGGTGGGATATATTGCAACCGGGTTGAAGACGGTGCACGAGTGCCGGGTGGGTGATACGATCACCAATACCGAACACCCGGCTGTAGAACCCTTGCCTGGTTACCGCAAGGTCAAGCCGATGGTTTTCGCCGGGGTTTATCCGGTGGAAGGTGAGGATTACGCCGACCTGAAAGATGCCCTGGATAAGCTGCAGCTCAATGATGCCTCCCTGGTTTTCGAGCCTGAGACCTCGCAAGCGCTCAACTTTGGCTTCCGCTGCGGATTTCTCGGCTTGTTCCACATGGAGATCATCCAGGAACGCCTGGAACGCGAGTACAACCTGGACATCATTGTCACCAGCCCTTCCGTCGAGTACGAAGTGGTGCTGCAGACCGGCGAGACTATTGTGATCGATTCGCCAGCAGACCTACCGGAGGAGATGCTGATTGAGCAAATCCGTGAACCCTGGATGAACATCGAAATTTTCAGCCCCACGGAGTTCTACGGGACGATCATGGAGCTAACCAAGAAAAAGCGTGGGGTGTTTATCTCGCAGGATTACCCCGCTCCCAACCGCGTCCAGCTCAATTTCCAAATCCCGCTCTCTGAGCTGATCGTCGACTTCTTCGACCTGCTCAAATCGCGCACGCGCGGCTATGCCTCGCTGGATTACCAGTTCGCTGAATATCGCCCGGATGACCTGGTCAAGCTTGAAATTCTGGTCAACGAAGAACCGGTGGATGCATTGGCAACCATCGTCCACCGTAACGATGCTTATCACAAAGGGCAGGCGGTGATCACCAAGCTCAAAGAGCTCATCCCGCGCCAGCTGTTCCTTGTGCCCATCCAGGCTTATGCTGCCGGGCGGGTGATCTCACGTGCCAATATCAAACCCATGCGCAAGGACGTGCTCGCCAAGTGCTATGGAGGCGATATCAGCCGTAAGAAGAAGCTGCTGGAGAAGCAAAAGCGGGGTAAGAAGCGCATGAAGATGGTGGGGAATGTAGAAATCCCCCAGGAGGCTTTCCTGGCAGTGTTGCGTATCGGGGAGGAGTAAGATCGCCATCGCTTCAACCAAGAACAACTGGAAGCGCGTCCTGCCTGGCTTGATCATCAGTTTGACAGCCCTGGTAGTAGTATTCTCGTTGGTTGACTTGCGAAAGTTCTTCCTGGCGATTAAACAGGCCAATCCGCTCTTCTTGTTACTGGGTGTCCTATCGGAGATTCTGTGGCTGGTGGTGCGAGGAGCTTATTGGCGTACCCTGCTGCAAAATAAAGCCTCCTACCGTGATTCGTTTACAACAGTCAATGAGGGCTACCTGCTGAATAACATCCTCCCATTTCGCCTGGGTGAGATCGGGAGGGCTTTCCTGATCGGCCAAAAAGCAAACCTTGAGTTCTGGCAAGTCATCCCTTCCATTCTGATCGAACGTGCCCTAGACCTGGCGTTTGCCGCCGGGATATTTTTATGCACACTCCCATTCGTGATCGGCGTCACCTGGGCAAAGCAGGCTGCTATTGCCATTGGGATTATCGTCCTGGTTGGCCTGGCAGCGATTTACATCCTGGCGCGTAACCGGGAGTGGGCGCTCGAGTGGATTGACCGGGCCGGCGAACGCTGGTCCACGGTGAAAAAGATCACCGGGCGGCGCGTGGTGGCGTTTTTTGACGGACTTGGAATTTTGACGGATGGAAAGCTCTTCCTGCAAGCCTTGGGTTGGGAAACCATCAATTGGCTGGTCGCCATCCTGCAGTATTACTTGTTTCTACGGGCATTCTTCCCATCTCCGAGTGTGCTGTGGGTACTTTTTGCCCTGGGTGTAGGCGCCTTGGGGATCGCTGCACCTTCCTCTCCCGGGGCGATTGGTGTGTTCGAGGCGGCATTGGTGGGAGCTTTATTCGTGTTTGGGGTGGACGCGTCAACTGCGACTGCGTTCGCCTTGTCTGTTCATTTCACCAGCTACATCATCACCAGTCTGATTGGCGGTTTTGGGCTGTATAAGGATGGAGAATCACTTTCCGGTCTGTATACCCGCCTTGGAAAGATGAAATCTGAAGGAGAGACATAGCCGAGCATGGAAGAAACTTTTTCCATGCTTCCTTCGTCATTGCTATTGCCATGCGGATTTTAACCACCCTCACCTACTACCGCCCGCATTATTCGGGGTTGACTATTTACGCCGAAAGGCTGGCGCGCGCTCTTGTTGTGCGTGGTCACCAGGTGACTGTGCTAACCTCACGCTATGACCGCTGCTTGCCTGCTCGCGAGGTCCGTGATGGAGTGCAGGTCATCCGCCCACACGTATTGATGCACGTCAGCAAGGGTGTACTCATGCCCACGATGTTTTACTGGGCCTGGGTGAGCATCCGGCATGCCGATATTGTTCACCTGCATTTGCCGCAGCTGGATGCGGCTTATATTGCCCTGATCTGCCGGCTGTTGCATAAACCAATTGTGCTCACCTATCACTGCGACTTGCTCCTGCCAAAGGGATTCATCCATTCGATCGCCAACCAGGTGTCGCACCTGGCAAACAGGATCTCTCTGAGGCTAGCCAATCGTGTGATCGTAAATACGCTTGATTACGCTGAAGGGTCTGCATTCTTACATCGTTACCTTCCAAAAATTGGAGCTATCCCCACTCCGGTCGAGCTGGCATCTCCCACAGAGGCTGATGTGGATAAATTAGAGCAAAAAGCCAGGCTGGAGCCGGGGCAGCCCGTCATTGGGATGGTGGCGCGCATGGCAGCTGAGAAAGGGGTGGAGTATCTTGTGGAGGCGATGCCGGAAATCTTAAAGGAACATCCAGGTGCGCGGGTGCTTCATGTTGGGCAATACCAGAACGTCTTGGGTGAGGAAGGGTATGCCAGTAAACTAAAGCCGATGATCGAGGATTTAGGCGAGCATTGGACATTACTGGGGATCCTACCGGCTGCCGAGCTGTCTGTATTCTACAAGTTGTGTAATGTGACCGTCCTACCCAGCACCAACAGCACCGAGTCGTTTGGCATCGTGCAGGTAGAATCGATGGCCAGCGGGACACCCGTTGTGGCCTCCAACTTGCCCGGTGTGCGTGAGCCGGTTAAGATCACCGGCATGGGACGCGTGGTCGCTCCGGCAGATGCTCATGCTCTGGCGGAAGGGATCAATGATGTCCTCGATCACCCGGACCGGTTCAATGGTGATGCCAATGATGTGATCAGGCGCTTTTCATCCCAGCACATCGCTGAAGAGTATGAGCATCTTTTTCAGGAGTTAATTGAGGGATTTCATAGTAATAAATAATCACTCTGAAATAGTTTCCTGATACCTAATTACCTAGTTACCTACTTACTTGATTACCCAATTACTATCACCATGACAACCGACAAAGACTTTCTCTGGCTGAACCTGCGTGACCTGCCTTATTTCCGCGCCATGCTGCGGGCAGTTGAAGCGCAGTTTTACCAGCAGTTTGAGCTGCCGTCACCGACGCTCGACGTGGGCTGCGGCGATGGTCATTTTGGTAAAATAACTTTTAATCGTCGGCTGGAGGTGGGTTTAGACCCGTGGGCAGGCCCCATTCACCAGGCAGCACACAACGATGGATATCGATCTCTGGTACAGGCTGATGGCGGAAGAATGCCTTTCCCAGATGGGCACTTTGCCAGCGCTATCAGCAACTCCGTCCTTGAGCATATCCCCCAGGTGCAGAATGTATTGGTTGACCTAAGGCGCGTGCTAAAACCCGAGGCACAGTTCCTGTTCTGCGTTCCCAATCCACGCTATCTAAGCGAACTATCCGTTGCAGGGTTCCTGACCAGGGTTAGGCTTGCGGGAGCTGGGCGGGCATATACCCGCTGGTTTCAACGCATGTCACGCGTCGAGCATGCCGTTTGGCCGGAAGAATGGCAGAAGTGGCTGGAAGATGCAGGTTTCAGCCTCGAGAGATACTGGCACTATTTTTCACCGCAAGCCATGCACACCCTGGAATGGGGTCACTATTTTGGTGCCCCCACATTGCTACCCCATTGGCTCAGCAAAAAATGGATCATTGCCCCGTGGCGATGGAATTTATTCCTGACGGAACGGTTTGTCAGAAAGCATGCAATTGCCCAACCCGATCCACAAGGCACCTTTACTTTTTACGTTGCAAGAAGCGTTTGAGAAGTCATGAGCTCACCTGATTCCAAAGACCATCCGTTTAACCAGGATTATTTTGCAACCGGTCCGTATGCTGAGGTGAGTTTTGCCCGTTACAGCCAATATTGGTGGTCGAATCGCTATTACGCCTTGTTAGCTCGCCGGCATGGACCACCCCAGGGGAGGGTGCTGGAGCTTGGCTGTGGGATGGGTCACCTGCTCACCTGGCTTACCGACCGCTACCGGGTCTTTGGCACCGACATCAACGCTTGGGCCTTATCTCAAGCGAAACGAAATGTACCTCAGGGGCAGTTTGCACTACTTTCAGCCGAAACCGTATGTGCTTTCCCCCCGGCAGTCTTTGATATCTTGATTGCCAAACATGTGGTGGAACATTTGGGTCACCCTGAGCAGGCTATTGCTGAGATGAGCCGTGTGTTGAAGCCAGGTGGGCTGCTCATCCTGGCTACCCCCAATTTAAATTCGCCTATGCGCATGCGAAAAAAAGCCGATTGGATAGGTTATAAAGACCCCACTCATATCAGCCTCAAGCCCCCCGAAGAGTGGCTCAGCATCCTGCAGGACAATCGGTTGCTGCCACGCAAAGTCTGTTCAGATGGTTTTTGGGATGCACCATATATTTCGATCATTCCAACCGCCTTGCAGAAGCTGTTCTTTGGCCTGCCCGGGGGCTTGCAAGCTGTTCTTGGATGGAGTATTATTCCCCTCCGTATGGGTGAAAGCCTGATCGTTCTGGCGGAGAAAGCATGAATCGTGAGCCTACGGTTCTGGATTTCGTTAAGTCCTTATTGCGGGGGAAGCCATTAGCGATTCCAGAGCTTCAAGAATCACTTGAGGTATCCCAACCGTTCGCGGAACAACCTCAAGAGCTCCCTGTTGAAGTAGGTAAAAAAACTGTTCCTGAAGAACCACCAGAGGTCCTTGCTTCTGGGGTTATTTTCCCTTGGCGTGGATTCCTGGCGCTTGGTATTGCCTTGGCAGCGCAGATCACGCTCACGCCGAGCCCGGACCGTGCCTGGATACCTGGTGTCATCCTTTACCTATGCGCCGCAGGCGTGTTGGTCTGGTCTGTCTTCAAGGGAGAGTGGCTACTGGCTGAATTGCCTGCAACTGAAGAACGTCCGGAAGATTACCGGGTGCAGTCCAGGTGGTTGTATATTGGCCTGCCACTTGCGTTGGCTGCCTTCATGCTAATGGGGGGCAACCGATTCACCGGGCTTAATGTCTTTCTATGGGTGTTGGCGATCCTATTTATTGTTCTGGCTTTCTGGCAAGGGGACCTCCCGTTCAGGGGTTGGTGGAGATGGTTAAAAGAGCGCCTGCGCTTGCCATGGAAGTTCTCTCTAACCACCTGGACTTTGCTGGTCATTGCCTGCATAGGTTTGGTGATTTTTTTCCGCACCTACCGCATGACTCAGGTACCGCCCGAGATGGTCAGCGATCATGCTGAAAAACTGCTGGATATTTGGGATGTGCTCCACGGCCAGACGAGTATCTTCTTCCCCCGCAACACCGGACGGGAAGCGATCCAGATGTATCTGACGGCCGGCATCATCCAGCTTTTACATACCGGTTACACCTTTCTGAGTCTGAAGATCGGCACCATCCTGGTAGGTTTGCTGACCTTGCCCTACATATATTTGCTCGGCAAGGAGCTGGCTAACCGGCGGGTGGGTCTGTTTGCCCTGCTGTTCGCAGGCATTGGATATTGGCCCAATGTTATCTCTCGCGTGGGATTGCGTTTCCCGCTCTATCCCATGTTCGTCGCCCCCACACTTTACTATTTGATCCGAGGATTGCGTACCTCCAACCGCAACGATTTTATCCTGGCAGGCTTGGCTCTTGGGATCGGTTTGCACGGATATACTCCCATTCGCATTCTGCCGATCCTCGTCCTGATCACGGTTGGGTTGTTTTTATTGCATCCCCAGGCGAAAGGCAAACGGCTGCAGGTTATATCTGGACTACTGGTGTTGGCGCTGATATCCCTGATCGTCTTCCTACCCTTATTGCGATTTGCACTTGAATTTCCCACCTTATTCGATTTTCGGGCATTTTCCCGTTTGGGTATCACGGAGAGCGTGCTCCCCGGACCTGGTTTGCTTATATTTTTAAAGAACCTGTGGAATGCCTCAATTATGTACTTCTGGTCGGATGGGAATATTTGGGTCCATTCTGTAACCGGCAGCCCTGCCCTGGATATTATCTCAGCTGCGTTGTATTTCTCGGGAGTGGTCTTGCTGTTAATTCGCTATATCCGCAAACGCACCTGGCAAGACCTGGTTATCCTGATCTCGGTGCCCGTGCTGATGTTCCCCTCCATATTATCCTTAGCATTTCCGGCTGAGAACCCGGCGTTGAACCGGGCGGGCGGTGCGATTGTGCCGGTTTTCTTGATCATTGCAATGGCTTTGGATGGGTTTATGTCTGGCGTGGAGCAGCGCATACCATCCAAAACCGGGTCAGCGTTTGCCTGGGGAATTGCGCTCATCCTGATTTTCTTCTCTGCTTTGGGTAATTACGACCTTGTGTTTAATCAATATCAGCGCGCATATGAGCTGTCTTCGTGGAATACCTCGGAGATGGGGAGTCTCATCCGCGATTTCGGCGAGATGTATGGCGGGACGAATAATGCCTACGTTGTCCCATACCCATATTGGGTGGATACCCGCCTGGTGGGAATGAATGCTGGTGACCCGACCCGCGATTATGCCATACCGCCTGACCTTATCGCCTCCACGCTGAACTTACCCCAGCCCAAGATGTTCCTCGTCAAGACTGAGGACAAGGCTGACCTGAGCCTGCTGCGTCAATTATTCCCTCAAGGAACAGTTTCGAACTATGCCTCAAAAGTTGGAAAGGATTTTTATATCTACATGGTCCCGGCAGCCTCGTCTTCTCCTGGGGATAATCTTGCTCCAGGTGTGATTCCCCTGCCATGACGAGAATTGAAATCGGTCCAGATGGAGTACAGACGGTATAATGTGGCAATTTTAAATATCGCAATGCCGAAATAACAACAGATGACTGAAGCCATTCCTTCTTTACCCGCACAACCAGTACCAAAGCGGAAGATCCGTTGGGTGACGCCGCGGATTTACGATGTGCTGTTGCTGTTTGTCCTGTTAATCGGATGCGTGTTCCGCTACATTGGCATCCAATGGGGAGATTGGCAATACCTCCACCCAGACGAGCGCTTCCTGATTTGGGTCGGTACGGATATCATGCCGATAGGGACCTCAGCAGGGGTTCTCGGTCCGCCTCCCAACACCGTAAATAATCCCTGGAGGGCAAATTTCCCCAACGCCTACCCTGAGTGCAAGAGTTGGGGAGGTTATTTTGATGCCTCCTGCTCGCCGCTAAACCCGAATAACCGCGGCCACTCATTCTACGTTTATGGCACACTCCCCATGTTTATAACCCGTTACATCGTGGAGTGGGTTTATGGTCATTCTGGTTTTAATGAGATGACCACTGTGGGGAGAATCCTTTCAGCCTTGGTTGATTTATTATCCGTGGTCCTGGTGTATGCCATTGGCTCACGCGCATTCAACAAAGCCGTGGGTCTGTTGGCAGCTGCCTTTGCTGCATTCACTGTTTTGAATATTCAGCAAGCACACTTTTTCACCATGGATACCTTCTTCAGCTTCTTCACCCTGCTGTCGGTTTATTTCGCCGTCAGGGTGAGCCTGGTGGACCGCGAATCCAAAGCGGTTCAAGTGGAGGAAGTCAACACTATCAGCGAACCGTCCCCCGAAGGGGATGAGGGCTTGCCATCCGAATCAATTTCTTCCCGCCTCCTCACCATAATCAGACATCCTTACTTTGGTCTATCCATCGGCTTTGGGATTGCCCTGGGCTGCGCTGTGGCTTCCAAGCTGAGCGCCGCTCCAGTAGCCTTCGTCCTGCCGGTTGCTTTTGGGGTGGTAGTCTTGCGCAAACCGGCCCAGGAGCGTCCACGCTGGTTGGTCAATGCCATGGTTTACCTCGGGATTGCCGCCTTTCTCAGCGTGCTGGTTTTTCGCATCTTTCAGCCATATGCCTTTTTGGGCCCTGGCTTCCTCGGTGTGCGACCCAACCCGCAGTGGGTGGCCAATATCAAAGAACAGCGTGCCCAAGCTGCCGGTGACATTGATTTCCCGCCTTCCCTGCAGTGGGCACGCAGACCCCTATGGTTCTCTGCTCAGAATATGGCCGAATTCGGCCTGGGCATTCCCCTGGCGATTCTGGCAGCCTTGGGTTTCTTATGGGCAGGCTGGCGGATGCTCAAAGGTGATTGGGAGCATCACGTTGTGTTATGGTTGTGGGGAGGCTTTTACTTTGTCTGGCAGTCTTTACAGTTCAACCCGACCATGCGCTACCAGCTGCCAACCTATCCCATCCTGGCTATCTATGCTGCCTGGGCAGTGGTGGAGTTGTGGAATTTTCGCAAGCGTAAGCGGGAGGAAAACTCTCAGGACAATCGTCCACGCTCATTTCTTTCGTCATTGGCAGGCGCCGCGTCAATACTAGTCGGCGCAGTCGTGCTCATCACCACGCTTGCTTGGGCGATTGCATTTACCCTCATCTATGTCCGACCCATCACACGGGTGGCTGCCTCTGATTGGATTTTCCAGAATATACCTGGACCGATTAACCTGCACATACAGGGTTCGGCTGGGTCATACAGCCAACCACTTTCAGTCCCCTATGGGTACACTATTCGACCCGGTTTGCCATATCAGGCCAGTTTTATTGCCAATGCGAGCGGTGTGTTGAATGATGTCTACCTGGCGCATGTCGCTGATACCCAGACTGTTCAGCCACTTTCGTTGCTTGTTTCAATCTCAGCTTTATCCGGTCCCGGGCAGGCGCTTATGGTGGAGAATATAACCCTGACGCCCACCTCAGCTAGTGCTTCATCTCAACAGAGAACCCTGCTTAAGTTAGATACCCCTGTGACCGTGAACGCTGGTGAGGTATATACCCTCACCTTGGGCATCATGGATACAAATCGGGTTCTGAACGCATGCGGACCTGTGGATGCTGCTCTGGAGACCTCCACGCAGACGATAACCCAAACCATACAGGGACCTGACCAGTGTCTGGTTCAAACTGCATCTCCTTATGTCCTCACCATCCCGGTCCAGGAAAGTGGGCTGCTGGAAGCTGTAACGCTGAGCCAGCTGGTAGATCAAACACCCGCAGCGGGGCAGGAAACATTGGAGCTCACCATCAGCCCCAGTGGGAATGACCAGCAGGTGTCAGCTGCCAGCCTCACAGCAGATCTGTCGCCAGGAGCGAACGGTCTCGGGGCAGGTTACACGATGACCCTCGATCGTCCGCTCACCATCGTAGAAGGCAAGAATTACAACCTTTCCCTTGCTCTGGCTGGTGTAGGTGGGGTTGTTAGCGTGCGTGGCTCGGCGGTGGCCAATGAAGGGGATTGGGATGATGGCTTACCCCTGCGCGTAGATGGTTATGACGCCTTCGGTGGCATCTATACACCTGGTCTGAACTTCAATATGTACACCGATGACAATCCAGATAAACTCGACCACTTCATCAGCGTATACGACCAGACAGAATACATCTTCATCAGCTCGAACCGACAGTGGGGATCGCTCCCCCGCCTCCCGGAACGTTTTCCAATGACCACCCAGCATTACCGCCACCTGCTAGGCTGCCCGGATGACAAGACGATCCAATGGTGCTACAGCGTTGCCCAGCCGGGGATGTTCCACGGCGATCTGGGCTTCGAGCTGGTGGCAGTGTTCCAATCCGATCCCTCACTTGGCTCTATCAGTGTAAATGACCAGTTTGCAGAAGAAGCTTTTACAGTGTATGACCACCCGAAGGTGCTTGTTTTTCGTAAAACACCTGAATATAGCACCTCCCAGGCGCGTCAAATCCTGAGCCAGGCTAATTTCAATGAGATTGTTAGAATTACGCCCAAGAAAGCCGACTACCACCCGGCTAATTTAAAATTGCCGGATGTCCGACTCTTCATTCAAACAATTGGCGGCACGTGGTCAGCTATGTTTGACCCGCAAGCGTGGATTAACCGCTATCAAGTCCTGGGGGTCATCGTCTGGTACCTGAGCGTAAGCCTGCTGGGCTTGTTAGTGTACCCAATTTTGCGGATAACCCTGCCAGGCTTGCAGGATCACGGGTATCCCCTCGCTCGGACGGCGGGGATGTTAATCCTGGCATACTTTACCTGGTTGGCAGGTTCAGTCAATATCCCTGTCAGCCGTCTTACGATCACTATCGTGATCATGATTATGGCCGTCATTGGCGCGTTCCTGGCTTATCGCCAGCGGAATGAGCTGAAGGAAGAATGGCGATCCAGGCGCAAGTATTTCCTTGTCGTCGAGGGGTTGATCCTGTTCTTCTTCCTATGTTTCCTGTTCATCCGCCTTGGCAATCCCGACCTGTGGCATCCGTGGAAGGGTGGAGAAAAACCGATGGATTTCTCCTACTTCAACGCTGTGTTGAAGAGCACCACCTTCCCACCCTACGACCCGTGGTATGCGGCTGGATACATGAACTATTACTACTGGGGCTATGTCTTTGTCGGTGTGCTGGTTAAATGGCTGGGGATCGTGCCATCGTTCGCGTATAACCTCATTCTCCCCACTCTGTTCAGCATGGTCAGCATGGGAGCATTCTGCATTGGTTATAACCTGAGCCATCCCCGCTCCCAAAATGGCGTGAGACATGACGATCAGTCTGATCCTGAGGTCGACCAACCACCTCCCACATTCACCTGGCGACCGATTCTGATCGGTTTGACCGCTGCCGTGGGCATGGCGGTAGTCGGCAACCTGGGTACACTGCGCATGTTCATCACTGGCTGGGAGCAGCTGGGTGTTTCGGGTGGGATTACCGCTACCACTGGTTTCTTTACCAAGTTGGCCGGTCTGCCGGTCGGGATTTGGAATAACTTGGTCCACGGCGCCCAGCTGCCCTACGCTTTGGGTGATTGGTATTGGCTTCCCAGCCGGGCTATCCCGGCTCCAGGAGATGTGGAACCTATAACCGAATTCCCCATTTTTACCTTCTTGTATGCCGATCTACATGCCCACATGATCGCCATGGCTATTGCCATGCTGGCATTGGCCTGGGCGGTGGCAGTCCTGCTGGGGAAAGCCCACTGGCAAAGCGTTGGCGCGGGGGTGCTGAGTATAATTTTTGGCGGTATGGCGATCGGTGCTATGTACCCCACCAATCTCTCCGATATTTATGCATACCTGCCCATCGGGATGGTGGTTTTGGGGTATGCCCTCTTCCGATATTCCGATATACACCGCTTTACCTGGCCGCCTCGGATTACGTCTACCGTTAAACGCCTGATCGTTGCCGCTGGGGGAATGCTTCTACTGGCTGTGGTCTCGTATGGTTTGTATCTGCCTTATCGCCTGTGGTATGCCCAACCCTACAGCTCGGTCATCCCCTGGACCGGCACACACACCCCACTCGGAGCTTATTTAACCCATTGGGGTTTGTTCCTGTTTTTGATCGTCTCATGGATGATGTGGGAGACGTACGAGTGGATGGCAAATACTCCCCTCGTATCCTTGCGCAAGCTGGAGAAATACACCGGTCTGATCATCGGCGGGGTTGTTGTCCTCCTTCTGACCTGCTTGTTGTTAAGCATCAAAATCCCCGGGATAGGCAATATGTCTTTGTTGGGTAAATTGCCTATCGGTAGGGGCGCAAACCTGGCCTGGTTCATCCTGCCCCTGGCAGCCTGGGCAGGAGTACTCCTCCTGCGTCCGGGGCTACCGGACGTCAGGCGCCTGGTGCTGTTTTGGGTGGGTACGGCATTCATCATCACCTTGATGGTCGAGGTGATCGTTGTCCGGGGTGATATTGGGCGGATGAATACCGTCTTCAAGTTTTATTTAATAGCCTGGGCGTTGTTCGCCCTCAGTGCAGCCGCTGCCCTGGGTTGGCTTCTTGAACCTGTACGCCTATGGAAGCCGGGATGGCGTGTATCCTGGCGAGTGGCTTTCTCGTTTTTGGTCTTCTCTGCGTTACTGTTCACTCTATACGGCTCGATGGCTAAAATCAAGGATCGCTGGGTGCCAACCGCGCCCCACACATTGGATGGAATGGCATACATGCCATTTGCCACGTATTTTGAGAACTACCCCAATGTGACGGAGAGCACACCCGAAGACCAGCGCGGCATCAATATGGATTTAAGCCAGGACTACCGTGCCATCCAATGGATGCAGGAAAACGTCCAGGGCTCCCCGGTCATCGTAGAAGCTAACTCGCGCAACCTGTATCGCTGGTATTCTCGATTTACCATTTACACCGGTCTGCCGGGAGTGGTCGGTTGGGAATGGCATCAGCAGCAACAACGTGCGCTTAACCCTCCCGAGTGGGTGACCAACCGCATCCTCGATATCGACCAGTTCTACACCACGGTGGATACGGAATACACCAAACAATTCCTAAATCTGTATCAGGTTAAATTTATTGTGGTCGGGCAGCTTGAACAAGTCACCTATCCAGGGCCTGGTTTAGAGAAATTCGCGGCTTTCAACGGCAATTTATGGAAGGAAGTCTACCGGGATAAGAGTACGGTCATATACGAGGTGATTCAATGATCCAAATCCTGGTATGGTGGCTGCTCATCCAGGTTCTGGGATGGCTGGCCTTGCCTACCTCCATGCGCATCTTTCGCTGGCTGCCAGATCGCGGCTACTCCTTTTCAAAGGCGCTGGGTTTATTGTTGATCAGCTATTTCCTTTGGATTGGTGCGAGCACCGGGTTGTTGATCAATGACCTGGGTGGGATCTTGTTTGCGATTCTGCTGGTAGCTGCCATCTCGGCCTGGTTCTATTTCCGCGGTAAGGGCACGCTTCTCCCGGAGATGCGCACCTTCCTGCGCGAGAAGTGGAAGCTGATCGTAACCGTGGAGGTGCTGTTCACCCTGGCTCTGGTCGGATGGGCAGTGCTGCGAGCCTTTGCCCCTTTTAAAATTGATTATGCAGGTGGCGAAAAATTCATGGAGATCGCTTTCCAGAACGCCATCCTGCGCAGCCAGCACTTCCCTCCGCTCGACCCCTGGCTTTCGGGTTATGCCATTTCCTATTATTATTTCGGCTATGTGATGATGGCGACCCTCACCCAGCTCTCGGGTGCGGTTGCGGGTGTTGCTTTTGACCTGTATGACTCCCTGCTCTTTGCCCTTACTTTGATCGGTTCTTTCGGAGTAGTCTATAACCTGGTAGCTTTCACCCTTACAACCCGCCACAAGGAAGGCGACGCATCTCCGCGTGCTGGACCACCCATCCTGGCAGGCGTGTTGGGTGGGCTATTGGTGACCTTGATGGGCAACCTTGAGGGCGTGCTGGAGTCACTGCATGCCAGTGGAGTACTGGCCGATCGCTTCTGGGCCTGGATAGATATTCCTGACCTGGCAGCGTCAGCGGTGACTAAATCCTGGTACCCAGGAGATATCTTCCTGTGGTGGTGGCACGCCTCGCGCGTCCTGGCGGATAAGGGTTTTCTGGGTCAGAAACTCACCCAACCCATAGACGAATTC
>JBGOYO010000007.1:0-19195 GCA_041479715.1 Anaerolineae bacterium | reverse complement strand
GCCTCTCAGACTGAAGGTGTTTTGCCGTTTTACCGGGGATACGCTTATGAAGCCCTGGCGCGGGCAGAACAGGTGGCAGGTGAGCGTGAGGCAATGGAAAAATTCCTCGCCCAGGCAACCCAGGTGGCAGCTGCTTTACCCGACCCGGAGGCGAAGGAGCAGCTGCTGAAAGACCTGGCGACCATCCATTAGCCGGGCGGTAGCATGATTAGCTGTTGCCGGTGATTAGCCTCGAATCAAGGCTTCATCCTACCCGTCAAACTTAAGCAGGGTTACAATCTCAGCATGGGATTCATCCACCTGCACACCCATTCATATTACTCATTCCTGCGCGGTCTGCCATCGCCGTTTGAACTGGCAAACGCTGCCGCAGAAATGGGGATGACCGCTGTGGGGTTAACCGATCACCACAGCCTGAGCGGGGCAGTCGAATTCCAGGATGCCTGTGTGCAGGCAGGGATAAAGCCTATCATTGGATTGGAAGTGGAGACAGCACTTCCGCCAGACTTGGGAACAGTCGAGCCCGGTATATTAACCCTCCTGGCGATGGATATGGCGGGATGGCGCAGCCTGTGCCGGATCAGCAGCTCATTAACCAGCGATAACGACGTGCTACCGTTCGACCGGCTGGCGCATGAGGCGGATGGATTACTGTGCCTCACCGGCGGGCGAAGAGGAGCCCTCACCAGATTGGTGGCCTCAACCCAAAGGGAATTGGCAGAGAATTGGACCTCACAGCTGGATGAGCTTTTTAAAGGCCGTTTATATATTGAACTGCAGAACCATGCGGTTGATGACCTCGAGCTGTGTTTGAGCCTGACCAGCATGGCTCAGCGCATGCACCTGCCCACCGTCGCCAGCCACGATGTGCATTATCTGGCTCCGGAGCAAGCGCACCTGCAGCAAGTGGTGACCGCCATTCGTCTGATACACCCGCTCACAGAGATTGACCCGGGCGAAACAGCACCTCCGCAGGCGGAATTCATCAGCCCACAGGCGATGGCCGAACGAATGCCGAATTTCTCGCAGGCGCTCGATGCCACGCAAGAGATAGCATCACGCTGCCAGCTGGAGCTGCCATTGGGTGTCTTGCATTTTCCAGAGATTTCGTTGGCACAAGGGATGACGAGCCAGGAATTGCTGCGCCAGGAAGCCGAAGCTGGGGCTGCAAAGCTGTACGGTCGGATTACACCTGACCTGCAGGCTCGCCTCGACCATGAGCTGTTAGCGATCGGCGAGTATGGTTACACCTCCTTGTTCCTGATCGTGGAAGAAATCTTGAATTTTGCCCGCCGGGAGGGCATCCCATTCTCGTCGCGCGGGTCGGCAGGTTCATCGCTGGTGGCGCACTGCCTGGGGATCACGTCACCCGACCCAATCCGTCTAAACCTGTACTTCGAGCGTTTCCTGAACCCGGCCCGGGCAACCCCGCCGGATATCGATACTGACCTATGCTCGCGGCGCAGGGATGAGGTGATCCACTTCGTGTACCAGCGATTTGGGGAAGACAGGGTGGCGACCGTGTGCACGATTAACCGCTTCCGCAGCCGGTCAGCGCTGCGAGAGGTGGCGAAAGCGTATAGCCTGCCGGCGAATGATGTCAGCCGGTTGGCAGACAGCCTGCCATACCGCTGGTTCGGACCATCCAACCGGGGAGGCGGTAAAGAAGATCCCTTTGCCGAGCTGAGTGAGCACTATCGCACCACAACCCACCGGGCCATCTTCAAAGACGCAGCCGCCTTAATCGGTCTGCCGCACCACCTCTCCGTCCATCCCGGTGGAGTGGTCATCAGCCCGGGACCGCTCACCGACCTGGCGCCTACCCAGCTGGCAAATAAAGGCGTGATCATCACCCAATTCGACCTGGATTCGATCGAACGCCTGGGGTTGGTCAAGATCGACCTGTTGGGCATCCGCGGGCTGACCGTTTTGGGCGATGTGGTAGAGATTATCGCCAAAGAGCAGCAACCGGCCAACCCGCACCCGGAAATTTCCATCCTCACTGAGATCCTGGATACCATCCCAAGGGAAGACCCGGCAGTCAGCCAGATGCTGAGCCAGGGACGGACCATCGGGTGCTTCCAGATTGAGAGCCCGGGGATGCGCGCCACGCTGAAAGAGGTCAAAGCCAGCAGTGTGGATGACCTCATGGTGGCACTTTCTCTATACCGGCCTGGTCCCCTCACCGGAGGGTTAAAAGATGCATTCGTGAGGCGTCATCTGGGCAAAGAGGCTACCGAACACCTGCACCCGGCGGTCAGCTCGTTGCTGGAGGATACTTACGGTGTGATCCTTTACCAGGAACAGGTATTGCGTATCGCGCATGAACTGGCAGGGTTCAGCCTGGCGGATGCCGATCTGTTGCGCCGGGCGATGTCGCACTTTGACCCTGGCAAGCAGATGCAGGCACTGCAAGAGAAATTCGTTTCCGGGGCATGGGAGAGAAACCAGGTGCCGGAGGAGATTGCCAACCGAATTTGGGAGCTGATGGCAGCTTTTGCGGGGTATGGGTTCCCTAAAGCCCACGCAGCCTCCTATGCACAAGTGAGCTGGCGTTCCGCCTGGTGCAAGACGCATTACCCGGCATTTTTCATGGCAGCAGTGCTAGCAAACTGGGGAGGTTATTACAGTCAACGAGTATATATGAATGAGGCACGCCGCCTTGGTTTAAAACTGCGCCCACCCGAGGTCAACCGCGCCGAGCGTGAGTTCAGCGTCAAGGTATTGGATGGGGGACCAGTACTGTTCATGGGACTGGATCAGGTGCGTGAACTTACACAACGCACCCAGGCGAGGATCACCACCAAACGACCTTTCAGCTCATTTACCGAATTCATCACACGGGTGGACCCACGTCCGGTGGAGGCAGAAAACCTGGTCAAGGTCGGCGCGCTGGAAGGATTTGGAACCATCCCGGGCTTGCTCCACCAGCTGGAACATGGAGGCCGTCAAGCCGGGCAGCTCTCGTTGTTTTCACTGGGTGAGAGTGATGAGGATGATTGGAGCCTTGACCAAAAAGTGGCTGCACAGGAGGAAATTCTTGGGACGGGCGTCATCGCTCACCCGCTCGAGCTGGCGGAAAAGAAGATCGCTTCAGCAGGTGCACTCAACACCGTGGATGCAGCCTCACGATTGGAACAGCATGTACGCGTCGCCGGCATGCGCCAGATTTGGCGGCGCAGCATCACCACCCGCGGTGACTATATCTATTTTATGTCGCTGGAAGACCTGGAGGGCATGCTGGATGTGGTGATCACTTCCGAAGTGTACCGGCGGTCAAAGGCAGCTTTAGCAACTGCGGGCCCATACGTGGTTGAGGGGCTGGTTAACCTCGACTCTCAGCGTGGGGAGCCATTCATCCGCGCGGAAAAGATCTGGGCACTCGTCTGAACCATGCAGAAAAAAAGAAACTATTTCATCTATTGATCGGAATGCAAAAAACACCGATGATTGGTTAGTGCATAGAAAATGAAACCCGGTAGGGAAGGAAGTTTACACTGTTTTTATAAACCATCGTAAGATTAGAATCATTTCCCCCATGCTATTGAACAATGAAAATCAAGCTCCAGAAATAGACAACATACTTAAATGCAGGAGGCTGGTCTCACAACCAGCCTCCCCTTTGGATGTCCCCAATTCTTATTAATATTTCTTGGTTGGTCTCCCGGAGCTACCAGAAGCTCCCCTGGGTGTCCGGCAGGACGGACCTGCCGGACACCTTTTATTTCTAAGCTTTCCAGAAACTCTGGGAGTTATGGGTGAATTAGGTTTGTAATGTGCAGATGATCTTCACCACATTATTATCCTATCCAGCTTACCGGCTGATAACCGGCAGCATGGACATGTATGAAAGACCAGGCAACCTGCTCGAAGTGAACTCATCGAAGTACATCGAACCGGAGGCGTTGGCGTTCAAGCCCAACGACGGTCCTAAGATCACTTCTTCCAGCTGGAAGGCGCTGGTATCGCCGATCAACGAGGAGAACAACTTATCGTCGACATAGAAGGAGAGGCCAGCATTCTTGCCAGAAGCCCAGGCGACATCGATCTTGTGGGTCAAGGCCATCGGATCATCCTCTCCGGGATCAGTGGCGAAGACTTTCCAGGCTGAGAACTCCGGACCATCAGCTTGTAAGGCCCAGGCACGCAGCTCGAAGGAATTCGCATCCACATACTTGTACTGTACACCGAAGACGGACTGACTATTCTGATCCAATCCCAAGAAGATATCGACTGCGCTATCGGTTACAGCCGTGTTCGGATTGAAGTAGAAGTTGCCATCATACATCGTTTCAGCCGCCGGTGAGGTATCGTACACGTAAGCCGGTTCGCCAGCTGAACCAATGGTGGCAACCATGCCCAGTTTTCCACCGTTGGGACCGATCACAGCATTGGTGATGACGTTACTCTCACCGATCACACCCGACCACATATTCAGCCCGGTCTCGAAGCTATCGGCGAAGATTGGTCCTTGTTCATCCGGGCTATTGATAACGACCGGATTCGGTGCAGCTACGGGTGCAGAGTCAGCAGATAAGGTTGGATAACCGATTGCCGGTGCAGCATACGTCTGGGGATAACCCACTACGTTGTTGGCAACCACCTGGTAGTAATAGGTTGTCCGTCGTGCAACCGTAGTATCAGTGAATGACATGGGCGTGCCAGCTCCTGGCGCAGGGGGTGCAACCGGGGCTAGCGACAACCATGGACCACTCGGGGTAGTTGCACGCTGGACGGTAAAGCCGGTCTCGTTGGATGACCCGTCTGTCCAGGTAACGAGTGTTCTCTGGTTATTCCCATTTCCCTGTCGAACGGCATTTACACCGGTGACCTTGTCGGGTGGAACTGCCAGCAGCTGGGCACGCATCATATCGTTCTCTTCATGTCCCAGGATGTGGCAGTGCACCACATACTCCCAACCGAAGTTGATTACATCATTGTTGACTGTAGCAGGCTGGTTGGAAGGATCGATGTTGGCGAAACCCACGGTGTTCGCTGGGTTGCTGACACCAATCGACTGGGTCACATCCATAGGTCGATAGCTGTTAGGGATCGCCCAAGGCAGATTCTGCTTCATCGGTCGCATGGCGACGATGATGTCTTCCAGCGGGTTCATGCGGACGGTATCCTTCCAGCCAACTTCATTGACATCCGGTGGCTTGATCATGCCATCCCATCCCACCCGGTTGACTATCTGAACATCATACAGGTGGAAGTGGATAAAGTGCGTGTCCACACCGTTGTGGGTGATCTTCCAGAAGATGGTATCACCAGTCTGGAACATCTCGGTGGGTGGATCGACATAGCCATAGGGTATCGTCGTCTGGACAAAGAAGTTGGTGAAGGGCAGCTCGACACCCAGGGTGGCGTTCATACGCCCGTAGTCAAGAGTGAAGAGCTCCTGGATGGCCTTTGCCCCGAACGGTACGGTTGGCGGGTTGGCTACAGCAGAAGCAGCCGGAGCTGGAGATCCACCACCCGAGAAAACGATAGCTGGAGCTGAGGTATAGCCAGTGCCAGGGTTGGTGAGGACCAGGCTGGCAACCGTGCCAGGCAGGTAGGTAGCACTGGCAGTTGCGCCTGAACCAGGTGCGCCTCCGGTAAAGGTGACCGTCGGATTTGAGGTATAACCAGCGCCAGCGTTGGTGATCAGCAGGTCAATCACTGTGCCATTGATCCTCGCAGTAGCTGTTGCACCGCCTCCACCAGCGATGGTGACTGTCGGATTAGAGCTATACCCAGAGCCACCGTTGGTTAAGGTGATGCTGTTCACTACATTCGTTCTGGTGGCTCTGGCTGTGGCTCCAGCTCCACCGCCGCCGGTTAAGGTGACGGTAGGAACCGCAGTGTAACCAGTGCCTCCAAAAGTGACGTTAACTGCTGTAACGCGGCCGCCTGAGATTACCGCTACCGCGGTGGCACCATTTCCATTACCACCCGTTATGTTAACCGCAGGAGGTGAGGTGTAGCCGTTACCAGCGTTTTGAACAGTAATCGTTCTAACGGCACCCGTCAGCACAGCTGTAGCCGTAGCGCCAGCTCCACCACCGCCAGAAATGGTTACTGCAGGTGGATTGTTATAACCGGAACCTCGATTGACCACGGTGATGGCACTCACCGGACCATTTATCGAGGCAGTTGCTGCAGCCGGAGTTGTAGGAGGACCACCTCCGGAGAAGACAACCGTGGGGGCAGAAGTATAACCCGAACCACCGGTGAGCAGGGTCAAACTGTTGACATCCGCACCAACGAAGGTGAGCGCGACTGCACCACCTGAGCCTCCACCGCCAGTGACAGCGACAGCTGGAGCAGATGAGTAGTTGCTACCACCGTTCGTCAGCGTGACACTGCCGATCTGACCGCTGAGCCAGTTTTGGAAGGAAGTATCGGAGATCCTCGAGTAGGTTGGGGTCGCAGAGTATCCATTACCAACAGCGAGCTGCGGCTCAGGAACGATCATCTGATTTTGCCGGCTGACAAATGTGCTCGTCACAGCATTGCCAACATTGGTCAGATTGATCGGGAACGTTCCACCCGCATTCACCTTGATCTGCATAATGGTGCGCGTGTTGGGACCATAGCCCGGCATGGTGGAAGGAGCTCCACCTGCCATGGTCTGATCCGGATCGCCCGTGTAGTAATCCGTGCGTGAGTCGAACGCTGGTACTGGGGTGGGGGCATCGTTGTAGAGCAGCAGGGTCTGACCAGCAAACTGCGAGAAGTCAACGATGACGTCAGCCCGCTCGGCTGGGCCTAACAAAAGCCCGTGGGTGAAGATGTTCAGAACGGTAATGCTGCGGCGGTTGTATTCATACCCCACCGGAGTGGAAGGAATCACCACTGGAGCAGGCAAGAGACCACTTTCAGAACCGATCTGGATAAATGGAGGACCTGCAGTGAGAGGATCAGGCACACCACCATCACGTCCATCGGTTGGCCATTGAGCTGGCCAGCACCCGGCGGGCAAGCCTGTTCCATTCATTGGATTGCCGCTGGCATCAAAAAGGGCCATAACCAGCATGGCACCACTGGTCGGGTTAGTATCGGTGCACAGTGGCGTGGGTGAGAAGGAATCGTGCTGTGCTGCAGGAACCATTTTGACTTCCGAATAGATTGAAGCAATGCCAGCTGCGCCTGCGCCAGTGGCATCCCCCACTGCATTGGTAAAGGTGACGGTCGGAGTAGAAGTCCAGGTTCCGGTCCCAGGATAGGTCACCTTAACATCTACGACCACACCCGGAGGGGTTACGAATGCTTGGGCAACTGCCGGGACGGTAGCACTACCTGTGAGTGTGACAGAGACAGTGGCCTGTGTGTAGCCTGAGCCAATGCTGTTGACTCTGATCGATGAAATAGATCCCGTGACCAGATCGATATACGCGGTTGCTGTAGCACCAGTGCCGCCACCGCTATCAGTGATGGAAACGACGGGCGCACTCGTATAGCCACTGCCTACATTCGTCAACAAGATCGATGTGACTGACCCAGCTGACACCGTGGCTACCCCAGTCGCATCAGTTACGTTAGCGCCTGTGAAAGTGACGACGGGTGGGAGTGTGTAATTGGAACCACCTTTCGTGAGAGCAACACTCAACGGATCCGCCACATACAGCTGCAGGTTCCAGGTGCGATCATTGCCGGCCATCAACATCTGGAAACGATAGCTGGTCGGGTCAACGGTCAGGGTCGGGTATGCGGTGCCATTAATGACCGGGGTGTCGAGAAAGCCTTCGGGGGTACCGGAAGGATTAGGAGTACCCGGGCACATCAAGGGTGGGAAGGCCCAACCACCACCAGGTGTTCCAGTGCTGGTACATGCGTAAGGTTGACCGATAAAACCAGCTGGGTCCTGAGGTGGCCAGAACCAGGGACCGTAATCCCAACGGCCATAGGCGTTGGAGCCAGTTACATCCGCCGGGTTCTGGTTGGGGATGTAGACATGCGGGAACCACAGATTACCTTTACCACCATATGCAGCGACATCCCAGGTGGGGTCGGTAGCTGCGAGCTGACCACCGGCTAGACCATCATCGGGTACGAAGGTCTTGTCCTGGATAACCAGGGGAATGAGGTGAGCCAGATCGGGTGTTGTTCCCACCGTTCCGGGGACGCCTGCAAGTTTCAGAGCGTCTTCCTCGGTTGGGTCGGCGATCAGGTAGCCAGCAGCCTCACCTGCATACACATCCAGGCGGGTGGTACCATAGGCATGGTCGTGATAGAACAGCAAACGACCGCTCTGCTGGTTGGTCCAGTAGAAGGTCAATGAGCCGGGACCCGGGTCATTGGAGTAATTGGGGCAGGTTAACTGCCCGGAACAAGCTGCGTTCACATTGCCGTTGGCATCGAACCACATATCTGGGACAAAAGCTACACTATCACCCCTGGAAAAGGATGTTAGTGTACCTGTCGGAGTTGTCGCACCGGCCGGAGTCGTCCACTGATGGGTGGTACCATCACTGATCCACGGGGTATTCCCACCATGCAGATGCAAGGTAGCCCGGTTCTGGGTATACATTTCATTAGGCTGACCAGCGAGAACAGATGTGGCTGTAGCACCCGTACCAGCACCCCCAGAGAGAGTGACAATGGGTGCCAAGGTGTAACCAGAACCACCCTGGTTCACTGTGATTGCAGTGACTGTATTATTAACCACTGTCGCAGTAGCAATAGCGCCTGTGCCGGTTGTATCTCCTGGAGCATTGGTGATGGAAACACTCGGAGGGGCAGTATAGCCAGTACCAGGGGCGGTAACCTTGACGCTAAGGATAGAGCCGCCTGGTCCCATTCCTGCTCCCATATACGTGCTATCCATCGGGATGAAGAGGTCTCCGCAGGGAGTACCAACAGCACAGTTGCTGCCTTTTGGAAGATAGTTGGTGAACTTGATCCGGACCGGTGTGGGGGTGCAGTTAGCCGGGAGCGGGTTAGCCACTTCGCTGCAGCCGTGAGCCAGGATCATGGGCCCCAGATAATGCGGTATGGTAGCTCCCCTGACCTGGGCACCACTTAAATCGAGGATGGGTGAACCGTCTAAATACGTCAGAAGAACACCGCCTGAGTGTACAACCTGCACGTAACCGCGTAGCTGGGTACCTGTAGCTGGAAGATCAGCATGCATTTGCTCACGATATTCCACCACGGCGATCTCATAATAATCGGAGCCTGGAAATGTGGTTGTATCTGCACTAGCTAGCGGGATACACTGTCCGATGTCGTTCAGTGTTGGGCAGAGAACCGGCAGCCCATCGACGAATTTCCGCATGCCTGTGCCAGGAACAACCTGTCCAGTGAGGGGGTCGAGTTGCGGTAGAGGGCTATTAGCCCAGTTGGCGACCCCGAAGTAATCAGGCAGTGGAAGGAGTTTATCCACAAAATTCGCCATCTTCGCCAGCTCACCACCCACTTTACCCAGGGGGCTTATATTAGCCGTATCCGGGTTGATACCGGCATACGTAGCAGACAACCCGGGGCGGTTAGGATTAAGATGCAAAGCTGCCGCGATGCGCATGGCCATGGTCGTGGTTCTCATTTGCCCAGTGGTACTACCTGACCCGATTTCATCATTCGGGGCAATCCCTTGAGCTTTTTGAGATAAATCGACCGATACGGTTTGGGGTTGTTGAGCTTCCGCCTTCGGTACACCACTAAAAAGCGGGGAAGCTATAAACGTAAATAACAAGATGAGAGTTAAGAATTTACTAATTTTCATCGTTTACTCCATTCTGTGATTTTGTCGATCACATTTCTCCTAAGGGGATTAAATCTATTAGATCCGTCCAAATAAGCCTGTGAGCCGTAATAAGTGAAACTTGTAAAGTCCTCCTCCATCAGCACCTCCTTGTGCATTTTATTTCCCTTAATTTAACTTAGCTTTAGATAACAATATTCTTTAAAGCAGAAATACCCAATTAAATCCTGGGTAGGATGTTGATCAGATAAATTTTCATTTGAGCATTATTCAATAACTCCTCCTTTTATTTGCGACCATAGTCTGATAATTCCACTTGAGTGGTATCCTATTCGAGATCAAACCTACCTTGATGATTAATTCAAATTTTGATTGATTGGCTTGCTATCGGGATGGTTATGGTTGGATTTTCCCTTCTCGCCCATGATCGTCTCAACGTAATCCAGCAACCGTTCGGGGGCAATCGGTTTGATTAGATAATGAGCGCTTAATAACTTGTATTCCTTTTCGATTTCCGATGTTGATTGGTCGGTCAAAACCATGATTGAAAGCGATGGGTGCATCGCAAGGACCTTGGGGATCAAAGTCTTGCGGGCATCTGGCATATTGATGTCGGTGATCAACAGGTGGTAGCCACCAGATTGGATGATGCTGAGCGCCTTGTTTGCACAGTCTGTTGCTGTGACACAGTATCCGGCGCGTTGGAGAATGAGCGCAATGGATTGACGCAAATTCGCATCATCTTCTACCAGCACAATTAATTTAGGGCTCATAGAACTCCATTGGGTTTAATCCCATACTTATTTTATAGGTAATAAGGGGATGAACAATTTGAAATAGTTGGTATGTATTGGTAATAAACCAATGCTTTTATCTTAATCAAAGTTTTGGGGACAATCCAAAACTTTTATCTCAATCAAAATATTGTGCAGAGCCCAATATTTTGACTAAAACAAAAAACGGGCAGTGTCTGTCACTACCCGCATTTATGGGGGATTGTAAAATTCTAGACTACCAGCCTGTAACCTACATCTCTCACTGTTATGATCAACCTCGGTTGACGAGGATCAGGTTCCAATAATTTACGAATCTCGTGCATCTGCCAACGTGCAATTTCGCGGGCTTCTGACCGGCTAATATGCTCATAACCTTGCGATTCCAAAACCAATTTCTCGTAAGTCACAGGGTGGGGTGAATGCCGCGCCAGAGTGACCAGGTAATCAAAAGCGGATGGTGGCAGGGAGACACTGCAGTTATCGTTAGTCACGGAATGGGTGTGCCTATCCAGAACAAGAGAACCACATTTTAAATAGCGCGTGGGGTCTGTCAAAGGAATCGCCTTATCTGGATCGTCAGGATGTGGTTCCTTGCCATCAATGGATTGCAACTCGGCCAACAAATCCTGCAACTGGTTGGTGATCTCGCGGCGTCGTTTAGGTTTGGCTTCTTTCAGCAGATTTTCCACCCGGGTGAGTATATTTTCCGGATCGATCGGCTTTAACAAGTAATCCCGTGCCCCAAGCCTGACGGCTCCGATGGCGGTATCGAGGGTGGCATGCGCGGTAAGGATGAGGACGGGCATCTCGGGATATAGCTCCCTTAATTGGGGCAAGAGCTGGATACCATTTTGATCAGGCAGCTTGATATCAAGGAAAGTCAAATCATACGCACCGGCTTGAAGCACGTGCAGCGCTTCAGCTGCATCTGAAGCTGTCGTAACCGAATAGCCCGCCCGCTGCAGGATCAGCCCGAGACTGCGCCTTAAATTAGGCTCGTCGTCGATGATCAGTATGGAGTGACTAGTGTTCATAAATAAATTTCCTCACTGCAATACATTATTTTACCAATCGTGGCAGCCAAATGGTGAAGCTTGTCCCCTGGCCGGGTTGACTATCAACCGTGATCTGCCCACCATGTTTCTGGATAATACCATAACAGATGGATAGTCCCAGCCCCAAACCAAACTCCTTGGTGGTGATAAACGGCTCAAAAATGTGAGGTAATATTTCAGGCTTAATTCCTGGACCATTGTCACTGATGATTACTCCCACCTTTGCCATATCGCTGGATTGGACCATATTCACAGATAAAATTCCTCCGCTTGTCTGCATGGCCTCAATGGCGTTCAAGGTGAGATTAAGGAAAACCTCAATGATCTGGTCTCTAACGCAGCGTATCGAACAGGGTTCCAAACCAGGTAATGGCTGCCAGGCCACGTGTGAACTATTAAGATGAGGCAGGATCAATGAATGGACTTCATCGATGATGGCCATCAGATCTTGAGAACGCATGGTTAGGGTATCTTGTGGTCGATAAAGCTGGCGTAATTGACCAACGATATTGGACAGACGCTGGGTTTCAGATAGCGCCATCTCCAAGGGTTCCTTGCTCGTTGAACCAGATTCATAATCCTGCTGGATGAGATATAGACAATTTTTAATCGTCTGCAAAGGATTGTTGATTTCGTGGGTCACAGACCCAACCATGCGACCGATGGCTGCATGCTTTTCTGCCTGGATCAGCTGGTTCTCATAATTCTTTTTATCAGTGATATCTGTGCTTGTGCCAACCCAGGATGACATTTGACCGTTCTTATCCAGAATGGGTACTCCCCGGAGAATGAAATCACAATATTCATTGGTGCGATTTTTAATCCGGCATTCCACCTCGTAGAAGGATTTTGTTTCCACGGCATGGGACCACATCTGAGCCACATGTTGCTGGTCGGCAGGATGCACGGCGTTGATCCATCCCCGACCCATGCATTCATCCAAACTTTGCCCGGTAAACTCCCTCCACATGGGAATATCTTCCACTACCTCACCATTAGCATTGGTCTGCCAAACAATTTGAGAGGTAGCAATGACCAAAGATCGATATTGTTCTTCACTCTTTCTAAGCGCATCCTCTGCCTGTTTGTGCTCAGTAATATCCTGGCGGATAGAAATATAATTGGTGATCTTGCCGTCTTGGTCAATGACAGGGGTAATGATTTGTTCTTCATAATATAAACTACCATTTTTACGGCGGTTGATCACCTCACCACGCCAGACTTTCCCTGCCAAAATGGTTGCCCATAAATTTCGATAAAAATCATCTTCATGCTTTCCAGATTTAAGGAAGCGTGGATTCTGACCTACAATTTCCAATTTCGAGTAGCCTGTCATCCGGCTAAAAGCGGGGTTAGACCACAGGATCGTCCCATCTTTATCTACAAGTACGATCCCATTGGCAGCTGCTTCAAGAGCAGTGTTCAAGACGGTGAGCTGTCTCTCGGTTTCCTTTCGCTCAGAAATATCGCGAGCCGCTGCAAATACCCCCGCGACATCGCCGGTTTCATCGTGGTAGACCGACGCATTGTAAACCACCGGTGTTGTATGACCATCACGATGCTGTATTTCCAGCTCATAATCGCGAACAGTCCCCGTCTCAAAAACCTGCTCGTAACCTAAACGGGCTTTCTCAGGATTGGTAAAATAGCTATGGAAAGCTGTGCCGACCAACATTTCGCGGGAATAGCCGGTGACCGCTTCGGTGACCGTATTCACATCCCCGATTTTCCCATCCGGCGTGATCGTCACCAGTGCATCCAGGTTGGCTTCAATCAGACTGCGGTTATACGCATTTAACGACCGCAGCTTCTCCTCCACCTGCTTGCGCTCAGTGATATCGATACCCAATTCAAGGATAAGGAGAGAGCCGTCAACATCATTGAAGGGGAAGTCAAAGACATCGTAATTACGATGATCAGGACCCGTCCATTCCCATCGCCGGCTGGTACCCGTATCTAGCACTTTATAGGTTTCGCAATTCGCACACGGTCCACTCAGGCCGAAGAGATATTCATAACAGGGCCTGCCTTTATCCTCACCGAAGTGTTCCCTGAAATAGCGATTGGCAAAGGCAACATGATAGTCGGGCGTCAGCAGAATAGTGTATACAGGTAATACTTCTAATACGTCATTAAATCTCTGCCTTTCAGCTTCCACTGCCTTCGTCTGCAGCAGAAGCTCAGTTTCGATCCGTTTGCGTTCACTGATCTCTTTTCTCAATTCAGTATTGGCCTGCATAAGTTCTTCGGTGCGCTGTTGGACGGTGTGTTCAAGCTCTGCATGGGCACGGCGAAGGGCTTCTTCAGCCTGGAGCTGTTGGGAGATGTTGTTGTAAGTAATGACGACCCCATAATTTTTAAGTGGAATGGGAGATGCAGAGACGCTGATCCAATTGATCTGATCTTCGTCTTTAACGATGCCCATCTCAATATTCTCAATGCGGCGTTTTTCTTTTAATGCGCGCACGCTCGCATATTCCTCTGGCGGCATGGGAGAATGATCGGGACGGATGATCCTCCATTCCGCACCCTGGATAAACCTGCCTTCTTGTTGCTCGTCAGATAAACCCAATAACCGCGTCGCCTCCCGGTTGGACTCCAGGATCTGCCCGGTCTGATCAGTGACGGTGACTCCCAGAGGCAGCGTTTCAAACAACACCGAATACTTGGTCAGGTTGATTCGCAATTCGTCTTCCATGCTTTTACGATCAGTGATATCCAGGAAGATTGTTGCAAATTGCCCAGGTGCGCATTTATAGGCAAAAACCTCGTAATAGCGATTCGAAGTAGGTGAGTAATCTTCGAATTGGACCGGCTCGCCCGTGCGCAGGACCTTAGCGTACTTTTTTACCCAGCCGTCACCCTCACCCGGAAGGACTTCATGGAAAGTTTTACCGAGCACAAGATCTCGTTTCAGACCGGTCAGGCGTTCGAAAGCCGGATTTATATCCAGGAAACGATAATCACATGGCTTGCCATTTCCATCGAATATCATCTCATGGATGGCAAACCCTTCTGTCATCCCTTCGAACAAGGAATGATACCTTTCTTCACTTTCCCTCAGAGCCTGCTCAGCCTGCTTGATACCGGTAAGGTCAACTGTTGCAACTCCGACCCCAGTTATCTGTCCATCTTTGTCGCGGATTGGCTCCAGGAAAAGATCAAGATATAAACGCTGACCAGCACTTGTGACCCAACCCTGCTCTTGTAATTCCATTCCGGTTTCAAGTACCTTATGTTTAAGCCCCATCGTCCAGGTGGCAACCTCCGGTGGGAATATATCTGTATCCGTTTTTCCGATTACTTCAGCCGGGTTGACCGTTCTCTGGTTGTACGCCCAGATAAAACGCAAATCCTTATCCTGAGCTGCTATGGTGACTGGGGCATTTTTAAGCAGCAAACGGAACCTCGCTTCGCTTTCCTGCAATGCTTCCTGCGCATATACCTGTTCGGAAATATTGAAGGCTACTTCCCCCGCACCTACCACATTGCCCTTATCGTCTCTGATTGGGGTGTGTAACACGTTGTAAACTTTCCGGTAGAGGCCTGGATCGCCGAATTCCAACACCTTGTTGGTACTCTCCCCTTGCAATACCTGGCCCCACTCCTGGGCAACGATTTTTTGTTGCTGTGGAAGGTGAGCGAAGACATCGAGCATGCTCATTCCGAGGCGAATATCCTTACCGCTAAGGCGCATCAATTCTTCCTGATAAGCCTGGTTGAAGTAGGTATAACTATAATTTGTATCTATGGTTGCAATGATGACATCCGTCCCTTTGGTAACCGCTTCAATAAATTCCTGCGTTTGGAGCAGCTCAAGCTTTTTTGCGGTTAGCGCCTCTTCAGCGCGACGGCGTTGAGTGATATTTTTGGCATAGATGCGGACAGTGTCATATTCTTTTGAATGGGCGATGGTTTCTTCAAATATCTGGTCATTTACTGATATCTCTGCATTTTTCAGAACATTATCTTCTGTGCCTTCAACCATTTCCTCCAGCCCTTCAGGGAGGAAAACGCGTGCATCAATCGGACCGAGCTGAGTAAGCGTCTGTTGAGCAGCATGGTTGAGGTAGACCACTTGACCGTTGCCGTCAAATTCAAATATCGGTACAGGATTTAATTGAGGGAATGAAGCCTGGTGACGATATGCATCGTTCTCTTCACGGAGGGCAGTTAGTTCTCGTTGTAGTTCCTCAATCGTGGAGGCAATATGATCTGTATTCATTGATCGCTATTCTCCTATATCGCGTAGCTAACAATATCTCCAAAATGCAAACAATATCTCCCGTCCCTTCGAAAACTGACCGGATTGGTTTACGAATATGGCGGTAAATACCCGTAACAATGCTGCAATAAAAAATGGGAAGTAGGTTTATGTACAGAAGGCGTTTTACCTTACCGTTAAAATATTTCCACTTCCAGAATTGGAACTCCATTATTCTAATACATAATTAATGGATTAATTGTTGTAGATTCTGGAGGGGATTACAAGGATTGAGGATAAACGGACTGTGTTTGGATAGTAGCCGGTAAAAATACCTATCATTAGCTGGTAAATCAAAAAAAGTCACTCAATCGTACACCTTCTCGCCGTCTGCTTCGGCATTGACTGCATCACTTTCCACGTTCCTCGTAGATGGAGCCATTGAGAGGAGCTCCCGGTAATATTCATGCTGTATGACCAGGCTCATGATCTCGTTTGTGCCGGTCCAGATGGTCATTAAGCGCGCGTCACGCAATAAACGCTCAATGGGGTATACATTTGTGTAGCCAATGCCACCCATGACCTGCATCGCATCATTGACAGTTGCCCAGGTAGTATCTGTTGCGAACTTTTTAGCTTCTGAGACCATTCGACGAATGTAACCTGAGTTACCTATTAAATCAATTTCCCGGGCAGTCTGGTGCACCAAGGCACGGGCTGCGTCCAGGCGGGTCAGGCTGTCTGCGATTTTAAAACTGACCGCCTCAAATTCTCGGATTTTCTGCCCAAATGCCTTCCGCCGGTCAGCATAACGAGCCGATATCTCCAGGGCAGCCCGGGCAAGTCCAAGCGCACCTGCAGCGCTGGTCATCCTTTCGGGGATCATCATCTGGTTGAAGATCTCAAATCCTCCGTGTTCCTGACCGATAAGATTTTGTATAGGAACGGGCACGTTTCGAAAATATACCCGACCGGTTCCACCCCCGCGAGTCCCCATGAGTCCGTAGACATGTTGGATCTCCACACCCTGCCCGCGCTCAACCAGAAACGTGCTTATGGCTTTGTGGCTGTGGGTATCCGGGTTCGAACGAGCATATACCAGGAACACGTCGGCGCCCTCCGCACCTACAATAAAGCGCTTCTGCCCATTTAATATGTAAAACTCACCTTCACGCTTCACCGTTGCCGCGGCCCCGAAGAAATCTGACCCACCTCGAGGTTCAGTCAAAGCTTCTGCAACGGTCAACTTGCCTGTGAGGATAGGCTTGAGATACTTCTCTTTTTGCTCGGGCGTACCGAAGACATTAATCGCTTCACCGACGATTGATGGCAGGGAAAACAAGCAGGCCAGGCTGGCACCGAGCACCCCAATTTCTTCCAATGCTAAAACTTCATGCGACCAGCCATATCCACGCCCGCCCCACTCGGTTGGAAAGCGTATTCCGAGTAACTGATGCTCAGCAAGCTGCTGAATATATTCACGTGGATAATGGACTTTCTCAGCATCCATATCGAGCAATAGCTGGCGACTTATTTTCTCGCGGGCAAATAGGCGCGCTTCATCACGAATGCTAAGTTGTTCGGGGCTGAGTAAGTAATCAGACATTGCTTGCCATCCTTTATATTAAGTCTGATCTATAAGGTTTTTGCACGAATATGTTTGGCGATGAATACAACCGAATATTTTGGGTTATTTGGTTATTTTTACAAGCGTGATCAAGTTCAGACAAACGGAGCGGTATTTAGTTTTTATGTGTGGTAACCATACCGTACCGATGGGCGAAAACTAGCAATTCCAATCGGTCAGACACCCCCAGTTTATCGTAAATAGAGGTCAAATGATGTCGGACAGTGGTTTCACTAATACATAACTCTGAGGAAATCCTCTTGTTCTTATATCCCTGACCTATTAATTTGACCACTTCTTTTTCGCGTTCACTTAAACTGTTAATGCTCGCAGTTTCCTGGTCAACTTTAGCAACTGGCGGGTTGCGTGATAAACGCCCCAGTACATTGGCAATCAGTGAATGTTCGATCCAGACTTCGCCGGCATGGACTTTCTCGATCGCTTTTATTAGTATCTCTGGTGATTGGGCTTTCGATAAAACACCCACAACGCCATCTTCGACGGCCTTTTGTTTTACCTTGGGATCATTCGATGCAGTGAGAAGGATCAGATGAGCACCTCCAGATACTTTTACCAGTTCTGGGATAATCTCCATTTCTGGTGGACCCTCTAAGTTCAACTCAAGCAGGATGATATCAGGACTTTTGCTGGTGATTAATTCAACACTATCAATAATATTTCCGGCATCTCCGACAACCACTATTCCCGGTTGACCCTCAAGTATATAACGTAAACCAACCCGAAAAAGGGTTTGAGCATCAAGCAGGACGATACGAATAGGATTTTTGGGTAAGCCGGGCATCTTCTTAGGGTCCAATTTCCCCCAATAAATTCCTGCTAATTTAGCAGTAAGCGCAAAGGTATAAAGGTGGATATACTGTTATTCATTTGGTCAAATAATGACTTGTCTGTACATAATATATCAAAGTATATTATACCTGTCAATAAATCGATTAATAGATATAGTGTATGAGGAATTAACAATTCTGATAAGATGAACAGCAACAAAAAATGATAGAACCTGTGCAATAACAGATTGTATCATTTCATAATTACCAGAGAAAGATGAACAGTCCTTGATTACGGACTGTTCATCCCCTATATCCCTCGATGAATATGGTGATTCGGATCAGGCTTTCTTCAGATCGTCGATTTTCTTCGATAAGCCATTAATTTTCTGGCTGAGTGCATCAATATCAGTCCGGGTGGGGATATTCATCCGCTCAAGGACATCGGCGATGTTCTTGTTGATTTCGTCTTCGACCTTTGCGGTTCTGGTCTTCCGCTTATCCATCATCTCGTGCATGAGCTTTTTCCCGTCCTTCTCTGCGATCTCACCACGCTCGATCAAGCGATTGATAAGCGCCTCGATTTCTTCCTGGGCAATCACTGCGGCACCCATGGTTGCCAGCATCACCTTTCGAACCAATTCCACCATTTGCGATTGGGCCTTTTCATTAGGTTCAGCTGCCACTGCTTCAACTTTCGGTTTGGTCGGCATTTTATTTTTCCTGTTTCAAATTTACAAATGATTACTATTATTATCCGGCAAAAATTATGACGCACCACGTCATAATTAGTATAACATTCTGATTATCGTGAGTCAAGAGCTGTCTTGACAGAGATGTCTCATAATTGCCGATATAAAGTAGAAATGTACCCTTTGAAAAAGACATATCTTGGACAAACGATTGACTATGACCTCAACAATTATCCCCTGACCTTTAAAAAAAGATTCCTGATCATCAATGTCTGAAAACGAAACATTTATTCTTTGAAACGTACCGAATAAAAAGGATTTAGTAACGATTAAGTCGATTCGTTTTTAAGAGCGGCTCCAAATTG